>CALLPU010000264.1 GCA_938016235.1 uncultured Granulosicoccus sp.
ACGGCACCGCGCACCTCCAGATCTTCATCAGCCGCCTTTATTCCCGCAATGCGGGCTGAATAGACCCGGCTCATCTGACCGGCTCCAACACCCACGGTTGCAGCGTTTCTGGCATAGACAATAGCGTTGGATTTGACAAACTTTGCCACGCGCCATGTGAACAGCAAATCATTCAGCTCAGCTGAAGTCGGCTGCCGTGTGGAAACCACTTGCAGTGAATCGCCGGAGACGTTGAGTAGATCTTCATCCTGAACCAGTAAGCCACCGGATACCGGCCGGTACTGCCATTGCCTGTGAGACGCATCTGCCGTCAGCATGGCACCGCAATCGAGGACGCGAACATTGGGTTTGGCCGACAGGATCGACAAGGCGTCATCATCAACACCCGGCGCCACAATCACTTCTACAAACTGGCGCGCCAGAATCTCAGACGCAGCGCGGGCATTCAGGGGCTCGTTGAAAGCGATGATTCCGCCGAAAGCCGACGTGGGATCGGTTTTGTAGGCCTTGTCATACGCTGCCAGCTGATCCGTACCCAGTGCCACCCCGCACGGATTAGCGTGTTTGACGATGACACACGCGCTGTCGGCAAACTGTTGAACGCATGCCCACGCAGCATCTGCATCCATCACGTTGTTATACGACAGGGCCTTACCTTGCCGCAACTGCGCTGCCGCTATGGACCCCTCTACAGCATCGGCGCTACGGTAAAACGCCGCTTTCTGGTGCGGGTTTTCACCATAACGCAGGGTATTGTTGAGCTGGAACTGTGTATTCAGGGTGCGTGGAAACTCGCTGGGATCTGCGTGCGACGATTCGCCGGTGCGACTTCCCAGAAAGTTGGCAATCATGCCGTCATAAGCCGCAGTGTGTTCAAACGCCTTGACCGCCAGATCGAATCGCAGTGCCTGCTGTTCTGCAGGCGTACCCTGCAAGGATGCAATCACCCGTGCGTAATCGGAAGGATTGGTCACCACCAGCACAGATGCGTGGTTTTTGGCGGCCGATCTGAGCATGGCAGGACCACCGATATCAATGTTTTCAATGGCATCGTCAAAACTGACATCGTCTCGCGCAACCGTAGCGGCAAACGGGTAAAGATTAACCACGACATAGTCGATCGGGGCGATGCCTCGCGCCTGCATCACCTCGTTATCCTGACCACGGCGACCGAGAATTCCACCGTGTACGACCGGGTGCAACGTCTTGACCCGCCCTGCCATCATCTCTGCAGCACCGGTATGCTCCGATACATCCGTGACCGACAGGCCCGCAGCACGCAACGCAGTAGCGGTACCTCCCGTTGATAGCAGCTTGACACCGGAGGCTGCCAGAGCTTGGGCCAGTTCCACAATTCCGTGCTTGTCAGAAACACTTAACAATGCGCAAGGCGTTGCCAGTTCAGTCACGCTTAGTCGTACCCCATGTCAGCAAGTTTGTTTCGCAAGGTTCCGCGGCTGATGCCGAGCCACTTGGTCGCCTTGCTCTGGTTACCTCCACACTCTCTCATGACACTGTCGATCAGAGCATGTTCGGCCTGGTGCATCACCAGGTGGTAGACGTTTGACGGCTCTTCACCGTCGAGCATGTCGAAATAGCGGCGCAGTTCATCCTGTACACAATGTGTAATGGCCGTCTTGTTGGGCTTTAGCGATTTTTTGCGGGCACCTGACTGCTTCTGCTTCTTGGCTCGCGCACCGATTTTTTTCTTGTTTCGCGACGGCTCAACGGTGGATGTCTTGCGCACGCTCGCTTTTTCAGACGTTGTCGACATGATCAGGCGGCAACCGCGAATTGGTCGGGCTGTGTGAAAAACGCCTCCACCATTTTCAACTGATCCGCAGCACTCTCAGCCTGATTGACTGCCTGGCGAAACGCGGCAGCATTGACAATTCCCTTGCAGTACCAGGCAATGTGCTTGCGCGCAATTCGTACGCCACGGTACTCGCCATACAAGTCATGACAATCAGACAGGTGTGTCAAGAGGGTCTGGCCGGTTTCCGTGATGTCGGGCCGGTCTGGTACTGGCTCACCGGCAAGCGTTGCGTTGATCTCACGGAAGACCCAGGGATTGCCCTGCGCTGCTCGACCAATCATCACACCCGCCGCTTTCGTGTGCTTCAGCACCGCCAGCGCATCATCACCGTTCTGAATATCACCATTGGCGATAACCGGGATGCTCACCGCATCAACAATCGCTGCGATGGTGTCATATTCTGCACAACCCTTGAATCTGTCGCTGCGCGTTCTGCCATGCACTGCAAGGCAAGCGATACCGCAGCTTTGTGCCAGACGGGCAATGTCGACGCCGTTGCGAGTTTCAGGCGTAGGGCCTGTGCGGATTTTCAGCGTCACTGGCACATCAACGCTGGCCACCACGGCACGCAGGATTGCACGCACCTGGTCCGGATAAGCCAACAGCGCTGACCCGGCCTGGCGATTACACACTTTTTTCGCAGGGCACCCCATGTTGATGTCGATTATCTCAGCACCATGCGCCACGTTCAGCGCCGCAGCTTCTGCCATTGCCGCAGGTTCGGCACCGGCTATCTGCACCGCATGCGGCAAGGCGTTATCCGCACGCACGATTCTGTGGCGCGTCTTGGCCGTTGCATAGAGCAATGTATCGCTGGAAATCATCTCGGAGGCGGCATAGCCAGCCCCTTCGCGTGCGCAGAGGCTGCGAAACGCACGGTCTGTGATACCGGCCATAGGAGCAAGAAACACGGGGTTCTGAATGGTGTGTGTTCCTATCTCGATCATGACTGCCGTAAGTTCCGCGCGGCTGAGTATCCTAATACAGTTCGGTCGCGAAAAATACCGTATGAGGCAACAGCATTTGCGTAAACATAACGCGTGTCATTGTCGAGATTGACGAAAATCCAGTTCAAAGGACATGGCCGTATTGCCCGGATCCTCAACGGTCAGGCTGATGTCCAGCCGCTTGCCAATATCAAGCACATCACCCGCCTGCCAACCAACGGTATAGTCTGACGGGGAAAAACTGTTTGTTACAACTAATCGACCTGCACGATCTGTCAGGCGTATTTCGAGTACGGGATACGGTTGACTGAATTCTGCGTCGTTCACAATGCCGAATTTAATGATCAGCGCATTTGCAAGCGTTGGGTGGGAGACTACGGTTCTGTTAACGGCCTTCAGCGAGCCGAGATCCACCTGTGCGGGCAGTTCGCAGGAAAGCATTTTGCAAGCCGCTTCCATCACCGGTCTGACCACAGCGTTGTTCTGTAACGAATCTCGTTCCCGATAGACATATAAACCACCCGCAATGGCAAGAACAATAAAAAACAACACACTGCGAACGAACCACGGTGTGGACGAATCAGCCGGCACACTGAGATTGCGTTCAACTCCACCATAGACATTGGGATCCGGCGGCGGATCGTACGGCGAGGCAGCAGCGGCAGTACTGCCGGGTGTCAAGGTTTCACGTTCACGGTAGTTGAATATCAGCGGCTCGCGTGGAATGTCGTCGGTGACGTAGTCCACATCACTTTCCAGCGCGATGCCGGGTACGGCTTCTTTCGCTTTAGAGCCACCCACCGTGGAGCGGGCATCGACAGTGACATCCCTGGCGAACAAGGTATCACTGAAGGTCTCATCATCATCGTCCACCACCTCGTCGAAATCAAACCGTGGCGAATCGCGAGTCTGGTCGAAATACGTGACCTCGGGTAATCCGGCATCGGCTGAAAACAGGTCAAAATCCGAATAGGTGACGTCCAGTGACGAGGTGTCGTTACTTAACCCGGCCAGAGCAGCCGCGCTGGCGTCAGGCAAACTGGATGTACCGTGGTAGTCCGGTTCATCATCGGCATTATTGTGACGAGAACTCCGGGGGCTCTCCCCGGGCTCGATGACGTTGCCGTCCGCATCAACCAGCAAATCCTCATCGATGTCGTCAAGGTCGCGAAGGTTGGCCAATGCATCGAAAATACTGAGGCATTCGCCACAGCGCACACGAGTGTCGGTGGATGAGAGTAATTCCAGAGACACTTCAAACACCGTCTGGCAGTTAGAGCAGCACGTTTGCGGGTTTAAATCGGTAGCGTCGAAATCGCTGGGTATTGCACTGGTCAGTCCGGCGCCCGTATCGTCGCCCACTGGCAGACCGGTCGCACTATTATCTGCGGTCGCCGACGTGTCTGACGGTTGGGACTGGGTTTTCTTGCGGGGTTTACCCATTGGCGTGTCAGCGTCTGGTCGCAGTCATCATTGCCCAGCCATCCTGTACCTGGCCCGGGTCGAACTCGAAGTTGGCATTGTACCGCATGCGCAAAGCATCCATTTGATCTGCCAGTATTCCCGAGAGCAAGAGTCTGCCGCCCGGTTTCACGTTCTGCGCCAGTTTATCGGCTAATTCCATCAAAGGCTTGAACAGAATATTCGCCATTAAAATGTCGGCGGTGATGGCGGAGACCAGTTCCGGTTGCCCGACACTCAGCTGATCGAGAACACCGTTTTGCAGAGCATTGCTGCGTGATGCCGACAACGCCTGTTCGTCTATATCCACAGCCCAGGCGTGGTCCGCACCCAGCAACAACGCAGCTATGGCCAACACACCGGATCCACAACCGTAGTCCACCACTTGCATCCCGGCAAAGGGCTTGAGTGAATGGTTCGTGTGCTGACCCAGCCAGTGCAAGCACTGAGCCGTTGTGGCGTGCGTTCCGGTACCAAAAGCCAAGCCTGGATCCAGACGCAGTGTTACGGCATGCTCATCGGGTGCAGCCTGTGCCGTTGGACATATCCAGAAACCGGCGCCAAACTGCATCGGCTTGAAGGTGTCCATCCAGGATCTTTCCCATGCCTGATCGCCCAACGTACTCATCGTGTACACCGGGATTGTCACCCCGTTCACAGCAGCAGACAGATGCAATGCGTTCTGCAAATCCTCAGGTGTCGTCTCACGCGAGAATAGTGCAACTACGGTTACCGCATCCCACAGCCGAACCTCACCGGGAACCGGTTCAAGCACCGCATGCGACAGATCATCATCTTCATCACTGTCGCGCAATGTGACAGACAAGGCACCGGCCTCAAAGAACCAGTTTTCAAGCTCTTCTACAGTATCTTTGCCAGTCTTGGCCGTAACTTCCAGCCAGTCATCCTTCATGGGAGATGTGCTCACCCTAGCTGATGCCCAGCTTCTTCTCCAGATAATGGATGTTGCACCCACCTTC
>CALLPU010000265.1 GCA_938016235.1 uncultured Granulosicoccus sp.
TCCATACCCAAACCAGATGTTATCGATCAGAAACTGCCGATCCACCACCATGGATATGGCCTGGCGCATCGCCTTGTTATCAAACGGAGGTTCGGTAACGTCCAGTTCCAGCAAGGCCATGGGATTGATCATGGCGTAGCCGTCGGTGGTCACACCAATGTCGTCTGATTCCCGCAAGCGCACAACATCGATGTTGGGAATGGCGCCAAACGCACCGTAGTGAACCTCACCGCTTTCCATGGCAGCCGTTCGTGTGGATGCATCCGGGATGATGCGGGCAACTATGCGATCAAGCAATGGATAGCCTTCGCGCCAGTAATCCGGGTTCTTGTCCAGTCTTATGTACTGGCCTTTCTTCCACTCCACGAATTTGAACGGTCCTGTACCAACCGGGTTGTTACTCAACTCGGCCTCTCGAACGTCCTTACCTTCGAGCAGATGCTTGGGCACGATAGGCGACTCGTATGCTGAAAAGGCCCGCATCATGTAGGGAGCGGGACGATCGAGATTGAATACCGCCGTAAGTTCATCGGGTGTGTCTATCGAACTGACTTCACGGAATGAATTGGGTCCACGCGGATGGAATTGCTTGAGCACGTCCATGATGGTGAACTGCACATCGGCCGACGTAAAGGGTGTGCCATCGTGCCAGGTAACTCCTTCACGCAACTTGAACGTGACGGTTAGCCCGTCTTCACTCACTTCAAATGACTCTGCCAGTTCTCCCACCGGGTTCAGATCCAGATCGTAGTCCAGCAAACCGTTGTAGATCTTGGGCGCAACCAGGCCAATGGGCCCGGACGTGGACAGATAGGGCGCCAGTGAAGGAGGTTCAGGTTGAGCAATCATCACCATGGTGCCGCCGGCACTCTGGCTGAGCGCCTGCGTTGAAGCTGCAAGACCAACTGCCAAAAGACTGGCCTTGAATAAATTTCCGGGTCTGAAACTGCGTATCATCAATCGCTCCTGTTAAGTGAATTCGGCTGAAAAACTCTTACAAAATCATTGCATGGTTTGATCATGCCCTGCACTGGGTACGCCTGACCGGCCGTCCAATCTGCACATCGTTTTCTAAACACTTCTGCAACGACGCGTGCTGGCACCCTGCGGCAGCCCGGTCAGGAAGACAGGCCGCGGTGCGTGTTACCGTTGATCTAAACTAACCCTGACACATGTCTGCTGTCAAAACAATAGGCTTCGTCTGCGGAAGCCCACTGAACATCACGCCATGAAAACTGACTCAAACAAACGCGCTCCACTGACAGGGTATTCGCAACGCTTATCAGCCAGACCGGGGCAAACGTTCGATTTCAAACTCAGTGCGACGCATCCGGATAGAGACAAACAGGAACAGAGTCTGCCGGTAAAAACCTGGCTGACGCACTGCGTCTGTGCAGACCCAAACCCGGCTGGACCCGGTATTGTCGAGAATCCGGCTGATGAGTGGTACACACCCCAGAGCGTCTCAGTCGGGCATCAGGATTTTCAGGCAGGCTCCTACGGTATCTGCCAGCAGCCCATCACCATTCGGCACGTCAATTCCATTGAACTGAGCGCCACTGTCTGGCCCACACGTCAGACTGGTTCATTACAGTGCATTGCATCCATGGGCGCACTGTCTCTAGGCATCGATGCAGACATGAAGCTGTGCTGTCTGCTGGGCCAAACGCTTTTGACCAGCCGCAGTGCGCTGGAAATACGCCACTGGACGCAGGTTCAATTGCGCCTGCATCAACACAGTGATTCGCTCACGCTAACACTGTCGTGGCAATCTGCCAGCCAGTCAGCCACCACAGCCGATCGCCAATCACAAGAGTTTCAACTGCCCATCCATGCACTTGAAGAGATTCAAGTATCTGATGGTGCCATTCTCATCGCTGCACAAATGGTCGATGCACGAGTAACGCATCACTTCAATGGAAAAATCGAAGCACCGGCTCTGTCATTGACAGGACAATCGCCCGCACAATGCCAGTCGTTCGGCTGGAATTTTTCTGAAAACATGTCGAGCTGCACCGTACCAGGCTTGCATAAAGACACTGATACTCTGGAACTGGTGAACTTCCCGGCACGGGCAATGACCGGCAGTCGTTGGCAAGGACAAGAGATGTCGTGGCGGCATGCACCGGCGTTATACGGTGCCATTCATTTTCACGAGGATGATCTGGTCAATGCGAATTGGGATACCACTTTTTCCTGGCAAGTGCCCGACGATATGCCCTCAGGTGTTTACCTCATGCACATCAGTGATGGCACACACGAAGATGCCCTGCCCCTGTTTATCTGCGCACCCCGGAATAAACCAGCACACCGGCTCTGCGTCTTGATACCCACGTTCACCTATGCCATTTACGGTAACCACGCCCGCCCAGACTGGGATCCTTCGTGGCAGGACTCTATCGCAGAGATCAATGCCTACCCTTACAACCCTGCTGAGTACTCCGGCTACGGGTTGTCCACTTACAACTACCATAGCGACGGCAGCGGCATTTGCCACGCTTCGCATCTACGCCCCCTGTTCAATTTGCGCCCTGGCTATGTGACTTTCGCCAAAAGTACATGCTCCGGATTGCGTCACTTTCAGGCAGACAGCCATCTTTTTGCCTGGCTGAACGCCATGCAGAGAGGCTTTGATGTCATCACTGATCGTGAACTCCATGATGACGGTGTTGCCTGTATCAACCAGTACGACCTGTTGATGACAACATCACACCCCGAATACCACACCAGCGAAACTCTGGATGCACTCACGCATTACCGCAACAATGGCGGGCATCTGTCCTACCTGGGGGGCAACGGATTCTACTGGCGCATAGCCTTGCACCCAGAGCACCCCGACACACTGGAAATTCGGCGCGCAGAAGACGGTATTCGCGCCTGGGCTGCCGAACCGGGCGAGTATTACCAGGCGTTCGATGGACAGTACGGAGGGCTGTGGCGTCGCAATGGCCGGCCTCCGCAAGCACTTTGTGGTTTAGGCTTTTCCGCTCAGGGGCAGTTCAATGGTTCGTACTACCGCAAACGTGCAGTTGACGACGCCATGGCGTGGATATTCGAGGGTATCGAAGACGACATCATCGGCGACTTCGGACTCTCCGGTGGCGGTGCCGCAGGCTTTGAGCTGGACCGGGCAGATGCCCGGCTGGGCACACCCGCTAACGCTGTGGTGATCGCATCATCGGAGAAGCACGGCGATGACTTTATCCTGGTACCCGAGGAGATGCTCACCCACATCACGACATTACCGGGCCCCGAAGCCAGCGAGCTGCTGCGCGCTGATATCGTGTGGTTTGATGTGCCAGGTGGAGGCAGTGTTTTCTCGGTAGGTTCGATAACCTTCTGCGGCAGCCTGCCTCATAACCACTTCGACAATTCAGTATCAACCTTGTTGCGAAACGTGGTGGATCACGTGTTAACCACTTAACCCGCACAGTTTTGAATCTGCACGGCTTGCAGAGCACGTCAGAAACTCAGAACGCTGGCTACATGTTGTCCGGTACAGGTGTGTTCAGAACACTCACACGAGTATCATTCGCCGGATAAAACCCGTTCAACAGCCGCACCGATAGCCAGCAGTTTTGCATCGTGATGCAGTGGCATGGCAATCTGCAATCCCGTGGGCAATCCACTGCGTTGCATCGGCAGGCTCAGTGCACACATGTCCAGCAAATTCCCCGGTTGCGTATTACGCGAGGCCAGCAAGGAACGCTCATGCCCTGGTGGCGAGGCCAGGTCCTGCAACGGCATGGGCAAAAATGGACAGGTGGGCGATAACCACACGTCCACGTCGTTAAAGGTGTTCATTGCCTTGCCAATGAGCTGCTGACGCCGACGTTGCGCACTGACAAAGGCATGGCCTGTCGACTCCAGCCCCACGGCGGCTCTTGCAGCTGTCACGGTGTCCACGCCATCCCGTATGGCGTGGAAGCGTTCCGGGGTCAGGAAGCTGATAAGTTCTGCAGGCACGATGGCCGTAAACAGCGGCGTACGCTCATGGACTTCGGGAAAATCCACCTTTATACGTTGCGCGCCATGCCGTTCCAGTAGCAGGCAAGCTTGCTCGAAATCTTCCGCTACCTTGTCGTCGAGATCCTCCAGAAACAGATCTTCCACAATGCCCAATCGCAATCCACTGACCGATTCGCGAACGCCAACAGACTCGCCAGTCACCATTTTGTGCAGCAACGCTGCATCACCCACGGTGCGACACAGGGGGCCTGCTGAATCCAGTGTTGGTGATAACGGAAAAATGCCGTCTGTTGGCCAGACCCCGACGGACGTCTTGTGCCCCACTATGCCGGTAAAGCACGCTGGAATCCGAATAGAGCCACCTGTATCAGAGCCCAGTGCCATGCCGAGTAATCCGGCCGACGTTGCGACAGCGGAGCCACTTGAAGAACCCCCGGGTATTCTATGCACATCCCGATCAACCGGGTTCCACGGAGTACCTCGCGACTCATTGACACCCGTGGCACCCAGGGCAAATTCAACCGTCCGGGTTTTACCCATAACCACCACACCTGCACGCTGCAGCTGATCGACCAGGCGCCCCTGATCGCCGGTCAAATCGGCTGTGTCGGCGTTCGAGCCGTTGGTGGTAGGCATACCGTTTACCGCCATGATGTCCTTGACACCGATGGGCAGCCCCATCAATGGCCCCAGATCGGTGCCGTTGTTCAACAAGGCATCAAGGGCTGCAGCACAGCCAATCGCCTTTTGTTCATCCAGAAACTCGAACGCGTTGAGTTTTTCGGACTCACGTATCCGTTGCAGACAGGCCTCGACCGTTTGCACAAACGTATTCTCGTTACTGCGCACACGTGCGCTCCAGGCTTCGATGCCATCAGCAAAAAGGTCGTCCTGTGAATCACAACGAGATTGATTGTCGGTCATTGCGTTATCCTGTGAAGTGCGCCGACAGATTACACCACTTGCGGTGCGCCCGGTTTTGGACACAGGCGAACCTTCCCATCGCTACCCACCCACAAGCTACAAACACGCACGCACTGCGCAGCCTTGCACACCGCTATCGTCGTGGGCTGGTGGTATGCATCGCCATTGTTCTCAACGTTCTGGCTGTGTGGGCTACAGTTCAGTTGGCGGAAAAGAGAATTCGCAGCGACGCACTCATCACGCTACAACGCCAGCAACAGGCCATCAACAATGCTGTTGATCGTGCTCGACACCTACCAGTAGCCATCGCCCACCATCCCGATGTAATCACCACGCTGCTTGATACCAGCTGGGCCAACGACACCCCGATGCAGGGAACCAGTTTATCGGTCAGCCAATACCTGCAGACGCTGAGCACCGCTGCCAATGCCAGCTTGCTGTATATCATTGACCCGGAAGGATTCACCCGAGCCTCAAGCAACTGGACTGACGAGGCATCCCTGGTAGGCAACCGCTATCTCTTCCGACCTTACTTTCAGCAGGCACGGCGCGGCCTGGAAGCCCGATATTACGCAGTGGGTGTCACGACGGGCGAAGCAGGGTACTATTTTGCGCAACCGGTTTTCGACCAACAGCAGATTGTCGGCGTTGCGGTTGCAAAGATCGAACTGGAAAGTCTGCAGCGACAGTGGGAATCAGCTCGGGAAAACAGCCTGCTCGTGGATGAACATGGCATTGTCATCATTTCCAGCAACCCGCTGTGGCGCTACCGGTCGACACGTGAGCTGGATGAAGATGACAAGACCGCATTTCGCATGGAACGTAAATACGCCAATTTCACGTTAAGCCCATTGCCGACTCAAGGTTCACTCAACGATGATTCAGTGATCATCGATTCACAACCGTTTCTGATCAACAGAGCGCCGCTGGATGATCAGGGCTGGACGATTGTGCAGTTTCAGTCCAATGATGTCCTGCACCGAGTGGCTGCCGTTGCCAGCGCTCTGTCTCTGCTGTTGTGGGTGACAGGGTTGGTTGCCTATCTGTATGTCCGGGAACGGCAACGTAAAAACAGTCTCAGTGCAGCCGCTGAGGATGCAGCCACCATGAGACAACTCAACGAACAACTGGAAGCGGAGATCAGTGAGCGCGAAAAGGTTGAGAAGAATCTCAAGGCAGCCCAATCCGAGCTGATCCAGGCATCCAAACTCGCCGCGCTCGGACAAATGTCGGCAGCCATAGCGCATGAGGTCAATCAGCCTCTGTCTGCCATTAGAACCTTCAGTGCCAGCGCAAAGCTACTGCTGCAACGTGAGCGCTTTGATGAGGTGCACGCAAATCTGGATGAAATCAAAGCCCTGACGCAGAGGCTTGCCACCTTGACTTCCGATTTGAAAATCTTCGCACGCAAGTCAGATGCCTCTCGAGAACCTGTCAAGCTGCAGAGCTGTGTGAGTACGGTGTCATCGCTGATTGCGCCAGAATTGGCATCACGTGGCATCCAGTTACGCTGTGATCTGCCCGACGAACCGGTTATGGTGCTTGGCAGCGCCATTCGCATTGAACAGGTGTTGAGTAACTTGTTACTAAATGCGATGGATGCCACTGAGACAGTCGACAAAGGCGGTGCTATCAGCCTGACGGTATCGGTCGAAGCTGACAACGCTGTTATCAGAGTGCAGGATAATGGCTATGGCCTGGATGACACCGCGTTAAACCGTGTCTTTGAACCCTTCTTCACAACCAAGCCACTCGGTGAAGGTGTCGGCCTTGGCTTATCGATTTCCTACGGTATCGTGGAAGAGCTGGGTGGTCAACTCAGGGTGCGCAATGTGGACAAGGGTGGTGCGCTGTTTTCTGTTCGCTTGCCACATCTGGTTGTTGCCCCCACCGAGACTGCCCAACCGACTGGCAGTTCCGCCGGGTCTGGATGACCCAACAACACGCACAACCTCCTCTTATGAATGTAAACGTCATTCTTGTTGACGACGAGCGTGCCATGCGCGAATCCATTGCTCAGTGGCTGACGCTGGCTGATTGCAGCATCACCACGTTCTCGGATAGCGCCGAGGCTGTCAGCCACGTCACACCGGATTTTCCGGGAGTTGTCGTCACCGACCTGAAGATGCCGGGCATTGACGGCCTGGGTGTGCTTGAATCGGTCATGGCCATCGATCCGGATATACCGGTGGTGCTGATAACCGGCCACGGTGATGTCAATAGCGCTGTGGATGCCATGCGACAAGGCGCATACGATTTTATCGAAAAACCGTTTGAGCCTGAACGGCTTTTGTCCACCATTCATCGTGCCAGCGAGAAGCGCGATTTGGTATTGCAAAATCGCGCGCTGCGTCAACAAGCTGTACGCAGCAATTCGCTGGAAGAAAGCCTGATAGGCGAGTGCCCGGCCCTGCGCCAGATTCGCGCTGATATAAAGCAGTTTGCAGCGATTGATATCAACATTTTGCTTGTTGGAGAGACTGGAACAGGCAAAGAAGTCGTTGCCAGGTGTCTGCATAACCTGAGCTCCCGACATGAGAAACCGTTCAATGCCATTGATTGCGGCGCCTTGAGTGCCGAGCGGATAGAGAGGGATCTATTCGGCGAAGCCGGATCCCGAAGTAGTCCCGGACCCTTTGAGCTGGCACAAGGCGGTACCGTTTTTCTGGATGAAGTGACGAACATGCCACCGGATCAACAGATCAAGCTATTGCGAGTACTGGAGCAGCGGGAAGTACAGCGTGTAGGTGCCAGTGAGGCCAACACGCTCGATATTCGTTTGCTCAGTGCCGCTAACAGCACACTGTCCGACGTTGTGGCGAACGGACACTTCCGAAAAGACCTCTACTTCCGGCTCAACACCATCGAAATGACACTCCCACCGCTCAGGCACCGGGATGACGATGGCGTTCTACTGTTCCAGGTTTTTACAAAAAAAGCCTGTCAGCTGTATCAACGAGAGCTACCGGACATTACCGCACAAGACATCACGGCCATTCGCACACATGCCTGGCCGGGCAATGTACGTGAACTGAAAAACGCAGCCGAGCGATTTGTGCTTTATCAGACGATGCGCGTCCAGGAAGTGCTTCACGTTACCGACACCACCGTCAATAGAACATTGTCTGATCAGGTACACGCCTTCGAAAAATCGATCATTGAATACGCACTCACTCAATGCAACGGCAGTATTAGCCATGCTGCAGAGTACCTGCGTGTACCCAGAAGGACGCTCAACGACAAATTACAGCGACACGGTATTGATCGAGACGAGTTCATACGATGATGTTTGCGGCGAAAAACAGATTGGCGTCAGTCTGATTCACGCTGATATGCCGGACAAGCCAGGTACTCGGCTCCCTCGTGAGTAAAGCGGCCCTGATCCAGATAGGTGATGGTCTGTTCGATGGCAATGTCATCCTTCATGATGAAAGGGTGTGACACGGGCAGTGTCAGCATGGCGCACATCCCCGCTAACCGGGTACTGGCGACAGACACTTTTCCATCATCCGGATTTTCCAGAAACGTCGATAAATACAGGTTGATAGAACGGGTACCGGCAATTATCGCCGTGTCCTTGAAGATCTTGCCCAGCTGCAACGGCACGCTGTTTTCATCCGTACCCAGTTGGTCGATGGCAGGTCCGTTCAACCAGTGAAAGCCTGGCAACCCTTTAAGGTTGTCAACAACTTCACTACCGTGGTTGGGAGGTGCCAGCATGACGATTCTGCGCAACTCGGGAATATCCTCGCGGCTGAGGTAGTCACGAACCAGAATGCCGCCCAGTGAATGCGTGACGACGAAAATCTGCTCGCTGGAAGTTTGCCTGCACGCCTCCAGACCCGCACGAACAGCCATGTCACTAAGCTTTTCAACCCGATGGTGACGTGATGGGTAATCCACATTGGCTACCCGATATTCGTTCTTCACCAACGCTTCTGCCAGGGTTTGCATCGACGACGACGTCCGCGCCAGACCGTGTAGCAAAACCACGCAACGGGTTGAGTCTGCTGACTCAAGGGTCTCTACAAATACGTTGTCAGAGCTGGCCAGTGAAGCAGCGGAGTAAACACTGGCAGTCATGGCGAGCACGCACACGGCAGCGTAACGAATCATAAGTGCAGGCATTGGGATTAACGAGATACTTATTC
>CALLPU010000266.1 GCA_938016235.1 uncultured Granulosicoccus sp.
CACTCGCCCGCCTGCGGCATTCTCTTCATTGACCGCTAATGCATAGAGATTGACCCAGTCCATGACCGTGAGCGGATCTCGCAAAGCTGCCTCCGGATGCTGGCTGAGCTTCTGATACAGCATGGCTGCACGGCGTTTGACTTTCATTCCGCCCGGCAGAATGCCCGACTCCTGACAGCCGCGGGCCACACAGTCCTGCATGACTTGCCATAGCGCCAGCAATTCTTCCCGAACGGCAGCTTCAGGGCGCCAGGTGAGCTCGTTGCGCATCATGAGTTCGCTGATTGAAAGATCATGCTCAACACATAACTCCAGCAGATGATCACCGCTGGTAAAGGGAAACGGCACCGGCGTGTCGTCGGCCTTGACGACGGGGTCACCCTCCGAGGCCGAATCGTCGAGTACGAAGCCACCACCCACGGAGTAGTAAGTGCGCTGCGACAGCACCTCGCCAGTATCGTTGAACGCACAGAACAACATGGCGTTGGGATGAAACGGTAGCGATCGGCGCTTGTGCATGACCAGATCGCGCTTTTCGTCAAATCGAATGGTGCGTTGGCCCGGCAACGTAAGGCTGGCACTTTCCCGAATACGGGCTAAGCGCTCAGGAATAAGGTCGACCTCGACCGTCGTGGGATGCTCCCCTTCCAGCCCAAGTAATACTGCCTTGTCGCTGCCATGGCCTTTACCCGTGGCTCCCAGAGAACCATAGAGTTCTACTTTGCAGCGGCTGACCTGGGCGAGCTCCTCGGCATTCAGCGCCATGGCAAAACGCCGCGCCGCCACCATTGGCCCCACGGTGTGGGAGCTGGACGGACCGATTCCACTCTTGAACAGGTCGAATACACTGATGGCCATGCAATGAGGGTCTCTCGCGTCGCAGCTTGCTGCCGAAGCCGGTACTCTAACGCTCCGGGTGCGTCGGTGATGATCTGCAAACGGCTTCAGCGGCAATCATTAGCGACATATGCCCCACGCCATAGTCCGGGCTAGTGATAATGATGCAGGAACTGATTGATGGTTGCTGCAGCGACAGAGACGGAGTGGTTCTCGATCTTTATGTAATGGTCGCCCTGCAAATACGCCCCGTAACCGCGAAGCATGCCCAGCAACTCCCACGCACCATCGTTGCAACTGAGCAAACCGCCACCAGACTGGCCGGAATCTATGGAGGCGCTCGCGTGCAGAGCGCCTTCGCGGTAGTCCTGAAGCACTCCCATGGATGTCATGATGGACTGTGCCCGCGGATAACCCACAGCCCAGACTGGCTGCGCTTCGATCGGATCGAGTCCGGCAATGTGCAGCGGACGGATGAGCTGCGTATCCACGGCCAGTACCGCAAGGTCGTGGGCATGATCAACCATCACCAGGTCCGCTGCCCGAAAAGCATCGCCAACGCGCACGAAAAACTGGCCGCCACCGGCCACCGCGTGGGCTGCTGTGAGTACCCGATTGTCATCGTAAACCACGCCCGTCGCGTGGCTGCCATGATCCGTTGCAACCGGTACGATGGCCTGAAGCGTTTGCAGGTCTGGTTGCGAACAGACACCTTGTGCCAGCACTGGCGAATTGGACAGAGCCAGCGTTGAACGGTCGGCAATCGCTGCTGGCGTGGCCACTGTCAGGCTCGCCAAGGCTATCGCCAGGACACCTTTTTTTATTCTGGCGCTAAACATCAATCATCCCCATCGGCGTTATGGTGCCGTAGCTTTTGCGTGATAGCGACCGAAAAAAGCGCGGATTGATGCGAGTAACGACCGGGAAGGTCGGCACTGTGGCCCGCTCGTCACAGACGATTCACGTTTCTTGCGCGGGATCACTCCCACCCCTGATTTCACCCTCATCGGCTCTGCTCTATCGGCAGATGCACTTGATTTCGGGCGGCTACTAGTCTATCGCAGCAGCAGCGGGGATTCAGGTGCGATAGCTGCCGGGTTACTGACACACTCACACCTGGCTGTTCCCGAATCACCGAATCCATTCGGTAGGATCGGGGTGATTCCATGAATACGCCGAGCCGGATGGCTACTCGTTTCGTATAGTGAGCACAAAGTTGCAGGAGCGACGCACCAAAGTGTGATTGATGACAGCCTTTATGCGCTTGGCTCAAGGTATAGGCCACGCCGGATACACAATGTGTAGCAGAACTGCTACTTTCCAGTAAGGCGCAATCAATTATTGCCGTTAGTGGAGTACATCGAACGATTAGTGAGAATTGGCGTCAATAGCGATGTTGGCGTGAAGAACAGGTTGGCGTTATCAATCTGCGTAGGATGCATTATTAGTTGGCCCAAGAGCCGTGGTAACGGAAAAGAGAATAATAACTAATAAGAAAGAGAGACGACTGATGCATACCATATCCAAAGCAGCACACCTGCTAAATATCAGCGAGTTCAAGCTCTTCAGTGAAGCCTATCTGGCCTGGTTCGGTGACCGAGCAGACGACGCAGACCTGACTCTCGTGTTCTCGCAGTTCATCATGTTTGGCGAATTGCCCGAGTGGGCAGATCAGTTCGCACGATCCATACTCGACGATCTGGAAGCTAACAGGCACGTCAACCTGAACTCCTTCAGCATAGTGAATCTCGCACCACGCGTTGGCAAACGTCCGGAAATCAGCTTCTCGATCCTGCGCTGAAACGCGGTCCCCGGTACTCAGCCGGAAACCTGTCTACCAACAGCCATGCGCCAGGAGTCTGCGCTGATCGATCCCGTGCTGGCTCAACTGCCGCGATAGGTCGAGTACCCGTAGGGATTGAGCAGCAAGGGCACGTGGTAGTGCTGTCCATCCCCTTCAATTTCGAATATGACATCGACATAAGGATAAAAGGTGCTTTGACTCTTCGCCTGATAGTAATCTGACAAATAAAATGTCAGCTTGTAGATTCCCGCTGGCAACGCGCCGGCCGTACCCGTAAAGTCTGCGACACGACCGTCTGAGTTGGTTGCCCCGGAACCCAGCATCAGCCAGTCATCGGCCTGTTGCTGCATCAACGAGATCAGCACTCCCTCGGCAGGGCAGCCGGCTGACGTATCCAGTATGTGTGATGTGATCTGTGTCATGGGTTCGTGCGTTTACCGCTGTCTTGGGTGAAAGCGCAGTGTACGACGATGACAGACAAATACCTCGAACGAGAGTGAGTTACCATTCTTTCGGGGAGCAGGCGCAGTGGACCAGCCCCGCAACGGAGCCGTCGTGTCTATATTCGAGCAAGATCTTGAAAAGTGCAGCGCAAACTACGAACCGCTGAGCCCGGTGAGCTTTCTAAGACGTGCAGCCGCGGTACGTCCCGATCAGCTGGCCGTGGTACACGGTAATCGCCGCTACAACTACGCCCAGTTCTGGCGGCGCAGTCAGCAACTCGCCGCAGCACTTCACAAGCGAGGCGTTACCCGAGGCGACTGTGTCGCCATCATGGGTAACAACACACCGGAAATGCTTGAGGCGCACAACGGTGTACCTCTGATCGGTGCCGTTCTCAACTCTCTCAATATTCGACTGGATGCAAACACACTGGCGTTCATACTCGATCATGGAGAGGCCCGGGTACTGATAACCGATCGGGAATTCTCGCCGGTTATCAAGCAAGCGCTGGCGCTCATCGACAGACCCATTCTGGTTGTCGATATCGATGACGAGCTAGCCGTCGGTGGTGAGTTGCTGGGAGAACTCGACTATGAAGCCTTCCTGGAAACCGGAAGCGACACTCACTTTCCCAACGGTATCGTTGATGAATGGCAAGCTATTTCATTGCTATACACATCCGGCACCACCGGCAATCCTAAAGGATGCGTGTATCACCATCGCGGGGCTTACCTGAATGCCATCGGCAACATGACCACGATGGGTGTGACTCATCAATCCCGCTATCTCTGGACCTTACCCATGTTTCATTGCGATGGCTGGACATTTACGTGGGGCGTGACAGCTGCCATGGGAACACATGTCTGTTTACGCAAAGTGGACCCAGCACTTATTTTTGACTTAATAGAATCTGAAGATGTCACTCACATGTGCGGAGCACCTATTGTGCTTAACATGTTGGCAAACGCACCTAAATCGATTCAAAAACGCGCAAGCGCTGATATTGAAATTGCAACCGGGGGAGCGGCACCACCTTCATCGGTTATTGAAGCCATGGAAGCTATTGGCTTTAGTGTGACGCACCTGTACGGTCTCACCGAAACCTATGGCC
>CALLPU010000267.1 GCA_938016235.1 uncultured Granulosicoccus sp.
CTTGGCGATGCCTTTCTGTCTTCCGGCAATCTGGGTTCGCTTGCGTCTGATGCGGCCGCCTGGTCGCGCTACGCCGATGTGGTGAGAAGCGTAAGACGCCTCCGTGGCTACGGTGACTTCTGCCATTATCATCAGCTTTGCTGTGGTCAGACAGACCTGGTGATTGAGTCGGATGTCAACATTCTGGACATCGCGGCATTGTCTGTGGCTGTCCATGCTGCCGGAGGCATCATGACTGATCTCACCGGTGCGCCCATCACCGAGCACACCACGTCGGTGCTGGCCGCGAGCACCGTGGCGCTGCATCAGCAGGCTCTGGCATTGCTACGCGGTGGCGCGGTGTCAGCATCGAGTGCTGGCTGAATTGAAACTGCCTTATTACAACGCCGGTCGCCGAAGCCTGACCTACACACTCGTACTGTGGCTGGTTCTGTTGTTACTGGTCTTTACAGGTCTGGGTGTGTTTCGGTTGTATTTTGACTTTGACTGGACGGCAGGCCAGTCAGATTCGGGGCAGCTGTTCTCCATAAAGATTCGCGGTGGTCAATCCTTCAATCTGTTTACGGCTGATCCGTTTGGCAGCGTTTTCTGGTTCAGCCAATTGGCCTTGCTCATCATGACACTGCTGATGCCGATGTTCCGCTTGATGGGTGGAACGATCATCGCGTTGCTGACTGTAGGGGCACTGCTGGCACTGCATTTCAACGACAGCGCGGGTACGCCGCAAATCCCGCTGGAGTTTCAGTTGCTCATCGTACTGGTGCTGTACATGATCTACGTGCTACTGAACTACATAGGCGAAGTCAGGGACAGGAAACGTTTCGATCATCTATTGAGTCAGTACGTGCCAGCAGAACTGGCCGCCGAGTATCGACGCGATCCTGATGTCATGCAACTGCGCGGTGAGGAGCGTGACATCAGCGTGCTGTTCTGCGATGTCATTGGATTCTCGTCGATCAGCGAACAGTTGGAACCCGCCGAGCTTGCCCGATGGTTGAACCTGTTCTTTACGCACGTGAGTCGCGTGGTGGTGCGATACCGGGGCACGATAGACAAGTACATGGGTGATAGTGTCATGGCGGTCTGGGGCGCGCCTGCGCGCAGTCAGTCTCATGCATACGATGCGCTGAGTGCCGCGCTCGACATACAGGCAGAAATTGACGTGCTCAACAATAAGTATCGAGACAAGCGCCTTCCGCAAGTATCGATGGCTATCGGTATCAGTACCGGTACCGCCATGGTTGGGCCGTTGGGATCGGAATATCGAATGGATTACACGGTAGTTGGTGACACAGTGAACATTGCGCAACGCCTGGAGGAGCAGACCCGCAAATATCAGGTATCGATCATTGTCAGTGACAAAACGACCGAAGCGCTGCCGGATATGAAATTCAGAGAGCTGGATACCGTGACGGTAAAAGGGCGTCAGCAACCGGTGACCATGTACGAGCCTCTTGGAGCAACCGATCAGTTAACCGACACCTTGTTGCACTGGCTGGAGCTTCACGAACAAGCCATGCAGGCGAGTAAGGCGCAACAGTGGGATCGGGCAGAAACGCTGTTTCTACAATTGCGCGACGAGTGGGGGCCAGCTGGCATGTATGACTTGTATCTTGCCGGTATTGATCAGGCGCGACACCACGGCTAGTCCGGGTCAGGCGCTGTCAACCCACTCATGACCATCGAAATGTTCCTGCGGACGAAAATCAGTCTTGTACTGCATTTTCTGGCAGCCATCTACCCAGTAACCGAGGTAGAGGTAGGGGATATTCATGCTTCGGCACAATTCGATTTGCTGAAGAATACAGAACGTACCAAGACCCCTCGACAGCTCGGTGGGGTCAAAAAAGGTATAGACGGCCGACAGGCCATCGGATGTGGCGTCAGTCACTGCTACGGCAATCGCCCGACCTGACTTGCGCACCTCGACGAACAGAGTCTCGCCCCAGGGATTGAGTAGAAAGCGTTCAAAATCCTCCGGATCGGGGTTGTCCATGCCGCCATTCGGGTGACGCATACTCAAGTAACGCTGATAGAGCTCGAAATATTCTTCGGTGTATCGGGCATTCTGGAAGTCCACCTGCAGATCGTCATTTCTCTGCAGGTTTCGACGATCGGTCCTGCGCGATTGAAATTCTTCACAGCGGATTCTGACTGGCACGCACGCGCTGCAATCGGAGCATCCCGGGCGGTATACATATTCGCCTGAGCGACGAAACCCTCGCTTTATCAATTGGTTGTAAACGGCGCGTGGATTGGGATGGTGAGGGTCAGCATAGATGTTCACGGCTTCCCGGTTGTCCAGATAACTGCAAGGATTAACCGATCCCTGATACAGTTTTATGCGGTGTTGCGTCATCAATGCGATGGTATCAGAGGTGTTGCCAGGGCCCCAATATTAGAAGTCGGTCACAAAGCTGCTGTTAGTGACACTGAGCAACAATGTAACCTAACCGGAATGATAAACTTCGGGCCTCAGATTTGGGTGATTGAGCCACAAGGCATCGCACCCCACCAGACCGGAACGATACCCATGGGAACCAATGCATCCTCGTTTGACCACACTCGGCGCGTTTTTGCGTCGATAACAAGACTGGTCGCGCGGCAGGTTCGCTTTCCAACGTTCCTGCGCGCCGTCACTGAGTCGCTGCTGTTTTGTTGCGTTTTTCTGGCTGCAGGGTACGTCAG
>CALLPU010000268.1 GCA_938016235.1 uncultured Granulosicoccus sp.
GCGAAGGTTACTTGCTCGGACTGCTGATGGGAGACGGCACTATCAAGAGTGACAAGACCCTCTTGTCCGTCTGGGGACAAGAAGCCGAGGTCAACGGGAACAGCCAGCACATGACAGCCGGAGTGGCAGCTGTCATGGATAAAGCAGAAACCGCCGCCCGAAGCCTGCATCACCGCAGCGATTTTTCCGGCTGGGTAAAAGTTGCCGGCCGCAGTGAATATTGTCTGGCTACCGGCGCGCTCGGCCAACTTGCCAGACAAGTCAATATGGCTCCCGGCCACAAGCAGATAACGCCAGAGCTGGAGAAGGCGTCATCCTCAGCGTATGCAGGCTTCCTGCGTGGCTTTTTTGATGCCGACGGTTCGGTACAAGGCACTCAGAAAAAAGGCGTGAGCGTACGATTGGAGCAGTCTGACCTTACAAGACTGGAAGCTGTTCAGCGCATGCTGCTTAGACTCGGAATTGCTTCCGCCATATACCGTGACAGACGAGCGGCCGACACAAGCCAGTTGCCCGATGGAAAAGGTGGTTATGCCACTTACCAGACCAAGGCTCAACACGAGCTTGTGGTGTCCGGTGAAAACCTGCTGCGTTTTTCGGAGCGGGTCGGATTTGCAGATACGGACAAACAGTCTCGGTTGGAATCCTCGTTAGCGAACTACCAGCGCGGCTTGAATCGCGAAAGATTCGTCGCACGTGTAGCCTCCGTGTCGCCTGCTGGCATCCGTGACGTCTATGACGTACAGATACCAGGAATCAACACATTTGATGCGAATGGTCTGCACGCCCATAACTGCGGCGAACAACCGCTTCCACCTTATGGCGCCTGCCTGCTCGGCTCCATCAACCTGACACGCTTCGTTCTGGAGCCATTCACAGACAATGCGCGTTTCGACTGGGAGCGCTTCACCCGTACGGTCGAGATTTTCACGCGCATGCTCGACAACGTCGTGGAGATCAATGGCTTGCCGCTGGAACAGCAGCAGCGGGAAATTCGCCGCAAGCGACGTCATGGCATGGGTTATCTGGGTCTGGGCTCCGCCATGACACTCCTGGGCATGAAGTATGGCAGTGAGGAATCACTGGCATTCACTGACGAGGTCACTCGTGAGCTGGCCATGGCAGGTTGGCGCACAGGCCTGGCGCTGGCAAAGGAAAAAGGACCCGCACCGATCATGGATGAGACCTTTGCGGTGACCGGTGAAATGCTCCGCAAGCGCCCCGAAATGAAAGAGGACGGCTACTCGGTAGGCGACATGATTCCCGGGCGTTTGCTGCATGCACGCTACAGCCGTTACATGCAACGCATTGCCGAAGTGGATGCGGAGCTGGTAGAGGAGCTCGCCGCTCACGGCTCAAGATTCACCCATCACAGCTCCATTGCCCCGACAGGTACCATTTCCCTGTCACTGGCCAACAACGCCAGTAACGGTATCGAACCCAGCTTTGCCCACCATTACGCTCGCAATGTGATTCGCGAGGGTCGCAAATCCAAGGAGAAAGTGGATGTCTTTTCCTTTGAGTTGCTCGCGTACCAGGCGCTGGTCAATAAAAAAGCCATGCCCTACAGCGACGATCCAGAGGCTCAGCTGCCCGACTACTTCATGTCAGCCGATGACATCACGCCCAAGGATCATGTCTCCGTGCAGGCGGCGTCTCAGCGATGGATAGACTCATCCATCTCGAAAACGGCCAACGTACCCACCGAGTATCCATTTGAAGACTTCAAGGATATCTACATGTACGCCTACGACCAGGGTTTGAAGGGTTGCACCACATTCCGCTTCAATCCCGAGAATTTTCAAGGCGTGCTGGTCAAGGAAACAGATCTTGAAAACACGGAATATCAATTCACTCTCGATGACGGGTCTGTGGTAAGCGCCAAGGGCAACGAACAGATCGAATACGATGGCGAGATGCACACCGCTGCCAACTTGTACGATGCCTTGAAAGAAGGCTACTACGGCAAATTCTAGACAAGGGATATTCGGTCATGAAAATCAGCAAGAAGATAGTCGGTTACGCAGTGGCCAAGCCCGCTGACGCCAACGCACCTGAGAGCACAGGGAACTCGCAAGAGAATTCAGCGTCAACACCTGCATCAAAGACAACCGGCCCGTTGGCCGATGTCATACAGATGCACGAGACTCTGGAACGTCCGCACAAGCTCATAGGCTCTACATACAAGCTCAAGACGCCTGAGCATGTGTCTGCGCATGCGATGTACATCACAATCAACGACATTGTGCTCAATGAAGGAACCGAGCACGAGATGCGCCGCCCGTTCGAGGTTTTCATCAACTCCAAGAACCTCGAGCACTACCAGTGGATTGTTGCACTGACACTGATCATGTCAGCAGTCTTCCGAAAAGGTGGCGATATCACGTTTCTGGTGGATGAGCTGCGATCTGTCTTTGATCCGCGTGGCGGGTACTGGAACAAGGGCAAGTACATGCCTTCCATCATCGCGGAGATTGGCGAAGTCATCGAACGGCACCTGGTCGACATTGGCATGCTAAAGAGCAGCGAGCCCGATGCCGCTCAAAGCAAACTGATCGAAGAAAAGAAGGCGGAGTTGCAGCGGGAGCACGAAGCCAGCCAGCAAGCTTCCGGCAACAGTAATGATGGAAATTCTCCGGCAGACCAGGGCGATGAACCCTGGATGGCCAATGCCTCACATTGTGCCAAGTGCAATAACAAGGCGGTTGTGCTGCGGGACGGTTGCCAGACATGCATGAATTGCGGCGACTCGAAGTGCGGATGAACCGTAGCTGAGTTACACTTGCCCGCGCTGGTGCGGCCCTCCAGGGCCTCACCGGCACCCTTGTTTCTAACCTGTTTTTCACAAAGCACACGCTGAACATGCCCACCATGAAATGCAGAAGTTGCCAGTCACCGATGGTTGTTGACCGGTGCGAATCCAGCGAGCAGGTGACCACCTGCTGGCACCAGTGCCCTCTATGCAAGCAGGTTCGACTCACCAGCGAACGGGATTCGTCTCGACCCGAACACGCGGGAGACGTTGCCTTTCACGCTGATGACGACATTGGCTATTCCACTGAGCTGGAAACTCAGGCAGGCGCGGGCTACGCGTTTTCATGAGTGAACTGCAACTTTCTACCAAACTGGTAGGCGACATTCAGGCCCTGTTACAGGAACACGACCCGGCTTCAGCCGATCCCGGCGTTACATCCCAATACCTGTGTGCCATCGTCGGGTTTCTACTGGGTCAGCAAGACATGCCAGTCGATCAAAAAGCCGAAGTGCTCGATCAGCTTGCTGCATTCATGAAACACGTTGCGGATGATGTGGAAGGGCAGAAACAACAAACAGCACCTGCTGCTCCCCCTCAACAAGAAGCCTTCGGAATCTGGAAACCCAAAACATGAGTCAAGCAACCGCCCGCCACATCCTCGTCGATAGCGAAGAGAAGTGCCAGACACTGATCGATGAAATCAAAGGCGGCGCAGATTTCGCTGCCGTCGCGAAAGAACATTCCAGCTGCCCTTCCAGCCGAGATGGCGGAAATCTCGGCACGTTTGGCAAAGGTCAGATGGTTGCCGAATTTGAGACAGCTTGCTTTGACGGCGAAGTGGGCGATGTTCAGGGCCCCATCAAAACTCAATTCGGTTATCACGTGGTGGAAGTTACGGCACGCACCTGAGCCTGCAACTTCGCACCCAGGATACACCCGCTGGAGTTCATGGACTCCAGCGATTCTCACCGCTGTTGCATACCCTTGAGCCTCCTTACGCTCGGGTGACTTACGCCATACCTGCAATTGCGCAGATGCCTACTGCAGAGAAGCAGACAATACATCCCCTTAGAGAGTGAAAAACGGCACGTTACGACGCGTAAAACCTGTTAACAATGCGACAGTTACGTACGCGCATCGGGTGTTTAAGTGGCTAACTGTAAAAAACACGCTACATCCCAATAAAGTCGATTAGTTGGCATAACTTTCTGCTACTTTACGTTAGGTAGTTTGGATTTTTAAGGCCAGGACGGCGGAATTCGACCGGAGGCTGGCGCACAGGCGATACATCGCTGAGGTAGGTTGCCAGATATTCGGATAGGCGATGTTTGCCACAAGAGCACGCGATCAAGGCCCACTTTAACGGATGGTTTTACAACTCGACTGCACTGAATTCTGTTCTCAGCGGCCAAACGTTGACAGCCAACCTATCACCAGCGAAATAGCTGGCGTAATTGACGCTGTGCAAAGCGTCGCTGCGGACACGTCATCGTCTTTTTCAGAACTTTGGCGAGACTCACCCGGCATGACGTCGGCCACTGTCCTGGCCGCCCTGGTCATGCTCTATGCCGGCAGACGCTGGCTGACCCGACAGAGCACCCCGCAATCAACCGTTCAGGAAACATTGGAGACGCTACCGGATGCGGTTGCCCTGTTCAACCCTCAGGGACAACTCACGGCGCTCAATGAAAAACTGGCGCGCCTGATGCCCCTGCGACTGGAGCCAGCCGTATTTCCAGACACCAGCACCAGTGATCTGTACGCTCAGATTTCCCCGGATAATATCGCTATTGAACGAGCTCGCAACCGGGCCCGCGACATGGCCGGTGACGCCGACTCCACCATCAGCTTCGAGGTTCCGAGCTACGGCCGGCGCTCGCTGCTCGTCAAAGAGCGAGCTACGAAGAACGGCGGCACCAGTGTGTCCATCTACGGGACAGCACAGGCATCAAGCCATCGCATGAGCGATTCCTTGACTGCTTTGGCCAACCGAACCCGCCTCGTTCATGAACTCGCGCAGCGTTGCAGTAGAACGAAAAACGAATTGTCGCTGATCATCGTGGATTTACGCAGCTTTCGGCAGATCAACGACACCTATGGCCGCGAGGCTGGTGACGAACTGTTAAAGCAAACCGCTATCTGCCTGCAGCATGCCATGCCACACGATGCCTTGATTGCACGCACAGCCGGCGACGAATTCGCCGTGCTGCTCGAATCGGATCTGGGCAGGCCGGTCATAGAATCGATGGTCAAGGATTTATTGAAGACACTCAGGCGTGGCCTGAACGTCAATGAGCTGAACGTGCCCGTTCGGGCAAGCGTGGGGATCGCCTACGCACCTGAACACGGCAATACCGTATCCAACCTGCTCAAATCAGCTGACAGTGCGTGCGCACAGGCCAAACACGTCAGAGACAACGTTCTCGTGGTGTTCAATTCAGTGCAACAGAAACAGGCCAAACGCCGTCATCAGCTGGAAATAGGCTTGCAAAAGGCGATTGAGAAAAAAGAGCTGTCATTGCAGTATCAACCCCAGATCGATATCAAGAGCAAGATGACCTGTGGCATGGAAGCGCTGATTCGCTGGCACAACGGTGAACTGGGCCGGGTCTCGCCCGCCGACTTCATTCCCATCGCCGAAGAAACGGGCATCATCAACCAGCTGGGTGCCTGGGTACTGAACCAGGCCGTCGAAGATTACCAGCGCCTTGCGCGCTATGGAATGTCGCCGGCAATGCTCTCGGTGAACCTGTCACGCAAACAGTTTGAAGGAGGACAGATCGTAGCCGATGTAGACAAACTGCTGTCCCGGACCGGTTTTGATCCGAGTAAACTGTGCCTGGAAATCACAGAAACCGCCCTGGCAACCGATTCCAACCGCCTGCGTAACCAACTGCTGGAACTGACGTCACTGGGAGTACGGTTGGCGATAGACGACTTCGGCGTTGGCTACTCGTCGCTGCTTGAACTGCGCGACTACCCTATCCAGGAAGTTAAAATAGACCGCGCCTTCGTCACCGACATAGCCAAAGACGCACACAGCCAGGATATCGTCGCCGCTATTGTCGATATTTCACGCAGTATCGGTGCGGAAGTGGTGGCAGAAGGCATAGAAAATCAGCTGCAGTTCGACAAGGTGGCCAAGCTGGGCTGTGACCGGGCTCAAGGCTATTTCCTGTGTGAACCCATGGCGGCAACCACCTTCCCCGATGTGGTGCTTGGCGCCTGATCTGTGATCTGTGATCTGTGATCTGTGATCTGTGATCTGTGATCTGTGATCTGTGATCTGTGATCTGTGATCTGTGGCTAATGCTACGGATTTCTACAGTGTGCGTGTAGCGCTCAACAATCAATCTGCAGCTGTACCGGTATCTGGTCATCCTTTTCCGCCAGGCCCCTGAAGGATACGCCTAGCAACCGCACACCGTCCGACGCCGATCGGCGGCTCCAGCCTGCCGCTCTTGTCGCCTTGGTTTGCAATCCGGAGGCTAGTGCACGATCAAGCAGAAACGGCAGTGCCCTGTTGGCCGCAGCAGCATCCATCACAGCGCGCGGTTCGGAATGGGCACGCGTGTAGGTACTGAAATCTGCGAAACGCACTTTTATCGTCAGGGTTGTTGCACACAGCATCTTGTTGTCGAGCTCATCCAGCAACTCGTCGCTCAAGCTTGTCAGGATGTGCAGCATCTCATCGCGATTTGTGATGTTCTGGCTGAACGTACGCTCTGAACCCATCGACTTGCGGGTTCGACTGATCCTGACCTGTCGATGGTCAATGCCTCTTGCCACCCAGTAAAAGTAGTGGCTGCTTTTGCCGAACTCGCGAGCCAGCTCTTCTTCAGTCCACAAGCGCAAATCAGCACCGGTGCGTATACCCAGATCGTGCATCTTCGCCTCGGTGACTTTGCCAACACCGTGAATTCGCCCCACCGGCAGTGCTGCAACAAAAGCTTCACCGTGTTCAGGCAAAATACAGAAAAGTCCATCAGGCTTATCGTGATCAGAGGCGATCTTGGCCAGAAACTTGTTGTAGCTGACACCCGCTGAAGCCACCAGACGGGTTCGCTCCAGGATGAGGGCCTTGATTTCACGAGCCAGCTTGACTGCGGAGCCTCCGAATAACGTGTTATCCGTGACATCCAGATAAGCCTCATCCAGCGACAGCGGTTCAATTTTATCGGTGAATTCACGGAAGACGCCCTGCACTTGCCGCGACACCTGCTGGTATACGGCAAAACGTGGCTTGACGAATTCCGCCTGTGGACAGCGACGCCCCGCCTCAGCACTGGGCATGGCAGAGTGCACACCAAATTTACGCGCTTCATAACTGCAAGCCGCAACCACCCCGCGGCCGTTGGGTTTGCCGCCAACAATAACGGGCCGCCCTTGTAACGAAGGATCATCACGCTGTTCCACCGATGCATAAAAGGCATCCATATCCACGTGAAT
>CALLPU010000269.1 GCA_938016235.1 uncultured Granulosicoccus sp.
TGCACCGGAATTCGGATGGTTCTGGCCTGATCCGCGATGGAACGGGTGATGGCCTGACGAATCCACCACGTGGCATACGTCGAGAACTTGTAACCACGACGGTATTCGAACTTGTCTACCGCTTTCATCAGGCCAATGTTACCTTCCTGAATCAGGTCGAGGAACTGCAGGCCGCGGTTGGTGTACTTCTTGGCAATCGAGATAACCAGTCGCAGGTTGGCTTCCACCATCTCTTTCTTCGCACGGCGTGCTTTCGCTTCGCCGATGGACATTCTGCGGTTGATTTCCTTGATGGACGTAATGGGCAACAGGCTGCTTACGCAGATCTGCTGAATACGGGTTTGCAGCAGTTCGATCTCGGTGCGGTGCTCTTCCAACGCCTTTACGTAAGGCTTCTTGGCTTCCATGACGCCGTCGAGCCAGGTCAGGTCAGTTTCGTGCCCGGGGAAGCTCTTGATGAAGGCGCTGCGCGGCATCTTGCACTGCTTGACGCACAAGTCGCGAATTTGACGCTCCAACGATCGAATACGTTCTACCTGGCCGCGTAAACCGGCAACCAGTGTGGCAACGAAGGCAGGGGCGTATTTGAATTCGAGGAAAATCTCGGAAACCTTTTCCATTTCCGCGCGGCCTTTCTCGTCCTGAATGCCGCCCGCAGAATCGATAGCCTTGAGCGCCTTGGCGTAGGCCTTTTGCATGGCCAGCATGCGACGTTTGACTTCTTCCAGGTCTGGGCCAGTATCGACTACTTCGTCATCGTCATCGTCGTCGGAAGGGGGCTTGGCCACCTTGATTTCTTCCGAGGTTTCCATGAAGTTAACGATGATGTCGGTGAAGCGCAGTTGTTCTTCCTGAACCTGCTGATACCGCTCAAGCAGAAGATTGATGGTTTCAGGATAATTACCCAGTGCGCGGAGCACCTGTTTCAGGCCATCTTCGATGCGCTTGGCAATTTCGATTTCGCCTTCGCGGGTCAGCAGCTCAACCGTGCCCATTTCGCGCATGTACATGCGAACGGGATCGGTGGTGCGGCCAAACTCACCATCAACGGTGGCCAGCACGGCAGCGGCTTCGTCAGCGGCGTCATCGTCTGCACTGGAGTTTTTGTCCGACAGGATCAGGGAGTCGGCTTCGGGCGCCACTTCTCCCACCGAAATGCCCATGTCGGCGATCATGGCAATGATTTCCTCTACCTGCTCGGGATCGACGATCCCCTCGGGTAGGTGGTCATTGACCTCGGCGTAAGTCAGGAATCCCTGCTCTTTGCCTTTTGAAATAAGTTCTTTCAGGCTGGACTGTTGCGACTTGTCCATTGCGATGCGAGCGGTCATAGAGTCTCTGCGGTCAACGTAACCCCCTATTATACTCGGCGGCTTGTTGATTGGTAGTGGAAATATTTAATTTCGGGCGGTTTTTCAACGAAAATAACAGTGATTTAGCGGGTCCTGCGCCTGTTGAGCACCAAACATATTGCCTACTGCGTCAAATTAAAGAGTCGTCGTCGCTTATACTGCGCGGCCCAGCAGTGAGCGTTTGCGTCGCTGCGCACCCCGTTTGTTGTTCACAACAGGCAGATTCATCGAATTAGAAGAGGAGATCGACCCGGTATGGCTACACGTCGCGAAGTGGCAAATGCGATAAGGGCGCTGAGTATGGATGCGGTTCAGCAGGCTAATTCCGGGCACCCGGGAGCGCCCATGGGTATGGCAGATCTGGCAGAGGTGCTGTGGAACGACTATCTGTCCCACAGCCCGGCGAACCCGCAGTGGGCTGATCGCGACCGGTTTGTGTTGTCCAATGGGCATGCGTCGATGTTGCTGTACTCGCTGCTGCACCTCTCCGGTTACGACCTGCCTCTGGAAGAACTGAAGAATTTTCGGCAGTTGCATTCAAAAACCCCCGGTCATCCCGAGTACGGATACGCCCCGGGTGTTGAAACCACAACCGGGCCTTTGGGGCAGGGCATTGCCAATGCTGTTGGTATGGCGGTGGCCGAGCGTACGCTGGCGGCCCAGTTCAACACGAAAGAACACGCCATCGTTGACCATCACACCTGGGTGTTTCTGGGCGACGGCTGTCTGATGGAAGGTATCTCTCATGAGGCTTGTTCACTGGCGGGCACGCTGGGCCTGAGTAAGCTCATCGCGATCTACGACGATAACGGCATTTCCATAGACGGAGAAGTGGAGGGTTGGTTCACGGACAACACGCCGCAGCGCTTTGAATCCTATGGCTGGCACGTCATGCCGGCGGTAGATGGGCACGACAGTGATGCCATCAAAGCGGCGATAGAAGCGGCAAAAGCTGAAAGCGGCAACCCCACACTGATCTGTGCTCGCACCACCATAGGTTTCGGCTCTCCAAACAAGGGCGGTAAAGAGAGCAGCCACGGAGCGCCTCTGGGTGAGGAAGAAATCAAGCTGGCTAAAGCGCAACTGGGATGGCAGTACGGTGCGTTTGAGGTGCCTAACGAAATCTATTCGGCGTGGGATGCGCGTGAAGCGGGTGAGGCGCGTGAGGCGCAGTGGCAAACCACGTTCGATGCCTACAAAGCGGCCAATCCCGAGCTGGCACGTGAGTTTGAACGGCGCATGGCTGGCGACCTGCCGGACAACTGGGAAACGGATTCCATGGCGTTCATCCAGTCGGTAAATGAGAAGGCAGAGACCATTGCATCACGCAAGGCATCGCAAAATGCCCTGAACGGATTTGGCCCTCTGTTACCCGAATTTCTCGGCGGTTCTGCCGATCTGGCAGGTTCCAACCTGACGATCTGGGACGGTACGAAAGTGGTTCTGGATGACCCTGCGGGCAATTACATCAACTACGGCGTACGCGAATTCGCGATGACGGCCATGACCAACGGTATCAGCCTGCACGGTGGCTTCAAACCTTACTCTGCGACGTTTCTGATGTTCTCGGAATACGGTAGAAACGCTCTGCGCATGGCCTCGTTGATGAAGCTTGCCAACATCTTTGTGTTCACTCACGACTCCATTGGTCTGGGCGAGGATGGGCCCACTCACCAGCCGGTTGAACAAACTGCCACGTTGCGTCTGATGCCCGGCATGTCCCTGTGGCGTCCGTGTGATGCTGTTGAATCGGCAGTGGCCTGGAAAGAGGCGGTTGAACGCAAAGACGGCCCGTCGTGTCTGATTTTCAGTCGCCAGGGATTGCCTCATCAGTACAGATCCGATTCGCAGATCACCGATATTTCGCGTGGCGGCTACATTTTGCATGAGCCCGATGTAACGCCAATAGCCGTTATCATTGCCACAGGTTCTGAGGTCGGCATGGCAATGGATGCAGCAAAGGCGCTGTCGGACAGCGGCAAGCCAGTCCGCGTGGTGTCCATGCCGAATACGTTTGTATTCGATAATCAGGAACAGTCGTATAAAGATTCAGTACTGCCGTCATCGATCAAAGCTCGCATGGCCGTGGAAGCTGGCATGCCGGATCTCTGGCGAAAATATGTCGGTCTTGAAGGCGATGTCATGGGGATCGACACCTTTGGAGAATCAGGACCGGCGGGAGACGTATTCAAGCACTTTGGAATGACCGCTTCAGCATTGGCTGAGCGAGTAACGGCGTTGATAGAGGGTTAGCCCGATTCTCAGTGGCGCGACACGTCAGATCACATCACTTCACTGCCACCGTGACGCAACCGGTGGCGAATCCAATTCACGACAGGTTAATAAGGAGAAACAACACTAATGGCAGTCAAGATTGCAATCAACGGGTATGGCCGGATCGGTCGCAACGTGCTCCGGGCTATTCATGAGCTGGGTCGCAGCGACGAATTTGATGTGGTGGCAATCAACGATCTGGGTGATGCGGAAACCAATGCGCATCTGACGCAATACGATACCGCCCACGGCCGTTTTCCGGGTGAAGTCACGGTAGACGGCGATCATCTGGTCATCAACGGTGATCGGTTGAAGGTGTTCGCTGAGCGGGATCCGTCCAAATTACCCTGGGGCGAACTGGGCATT
>CALLPU010000270.1 GCA_938016235.1 uncultured Granulosicoccus sp.
ATGAAATCACGCCACCCCTGCAAAATGATCTGACCCCCGAAGATCGAGCTCTTAACCGGGCATGGATCTATCAGGCAACCAAGCACTATCTGGTTCAGTGCAGCACCATGCGCAGTGCTGACAAAGCCACCTTTGATGAGCGGGTGGCAAACCTGAGAATATCCATGACAAAAGTGGAAAACCAGCTAGGAGACGGCCCGTTCTTTTCCGGCGACACTGTTGGAAATGTGGATATGGCGTGGCTGGTCATGCTTCACCGAGCATCGGTCGTGGAAGATTTCAGTGGCTATGACATGTTGGCCGACTTTCCGAAGACAAAGGCCTGGCAGCAAGCCCTGATGAATACCGGGCTTGCGGAACGTTCCGTTCCAGAGGATTTCGTGCAGCGTTTTTCTGAGTTCTATCTTGCCGACAGGACTTGGTTGGGTCGAGGAGCCAACCCTTATGAAGCATCCGTCGATCAGATTGCTGCTGAGTAGTATCCACACTGCCCAGCCAGCTTTTCACTCACCTTTCCGAAAGGCGAAAACCAATGAGCTCTTTTGACACCGCACCAGCCAAAACCGGAGACACCTTTGTGCGTCATGATCCGGGTTATTTGAACATGATCTATGGCACCGAGGATGTAACCCCGCTATGGGTCGCTGACATGGATTTTTCCGTCGCCCAACCCATCACGGATGAACTATTGCGGCTGGCGAACCGGGCACAGTTTTCTTATGAGTTCAATGCCAAGGGCATATTCGCGGAAATCTCTGCATGGTATCAGCGCCGTCATGGGTTGATGCTGGAGATCGACAAGTTTGAACAGGTTCCTGGCGTGCTGACCGCCATCGCCATGCTGATCCGCGAACTGACCGAACAAGGCGACGGTGTATTGATTCAGGTGCCCGCCTATCACCAGTTTGGCAAAGTAATCAGCAGCGCAGGTCGTAAGCAGGTCAAAAGCCCGCTGTGCTACAGAGATGGCCGCTATGAAATGGATTTCGACGATCTTGAGGTAAAATTGACCGCTCCCGATGTGAAAGCCATGATCCTGTGCAACCCGCACAACCCAGTGGGGCGTGTCTGGCGCCGGGAGGAATTGGAAAGGCTGGCAGAGGTTGCCAATCGCCACGGCGTGACTATCATCAGCGACGAAATACACGCCGACATTGTTTATGCTGGCCACAGATTCACCAGCCTGATGGCGGTGAATCCAGACAATCATGTCTCGGTCATCGGTTCTCCGGCCAAAACCTTCGGCATGCACAGCATCTCAAATGGATATGTCTATACGCAAAACGAAGGACTACTGAAGCGCTTTAAATCAACGGCAGACTCCCTGTATTTGACCCATGGCAATGCCTTCACCACCTTTGCGACGATCGCTGCTTACAAGCAAGGCGATGCATGGGTGGATGCCCTGTTGGTCTATTTGCAAGGGACTGTTCAGTGGATAGAAGATTTCCTGAATAGCGAGTTGCCCGCTATCACCATGTCTCCGGTGGAGGGCACCTATCAGGTCTGGCTGGATTGTTCGGCCACGGGCCTGCCCGGTGATGTTTTGAAAGCCACGCTTGGAGCATCTGGCTTTGGCGCGACTCCCGGTTCCTGGTTTGACGACGACGCGGCTCAGTTCATTCGAGTAAATATCGCAGCCCCACGAACTGATATTGAGTCCGCTTTCCGAGCATTCAAAACCGAGATCGACCGCGCGACCGCGGTCGGCATTGCTTGACGGAACGACGAGTTTTGACCGGGAGTGTCTTTTCTGAGCTGTCTACCAGCAACATATCGACAGGCAGATCAGTGCCCAATCCTGCCGTTCAAACTGATATCTGTCTTGCTTGCCAGAATGAACAGCGGTTAGCTGTATCAAGGAGTATCCTGGAGCACTTCTTCCAGTCGAGTTTTAAGCTGCTCAACGACGTCTCTTGCAGCATCAATGTCTTTAACCGCGAGCCCTTTGGAAAGCGAGTTTACCCAAGGGTTTTGCAGCGCCATGGCGGCTTCAAATAACTTCTGACCTTTTGAGGTCAAGAGAACCAGATGCGCTCGTTTATGGTGTGGATTGGGTTGGAATTCAACAATACCCTGCTTTTCCAACTCGTTAACGATCCGTTGAACACCTTGTCGATGTAGCCCCATCGTTCGGGCATGCCATGCAACCGACTCAGCTCGTTCGGCGTAGGCGATGGCACCAAGTACCTGCCAGCGCGCACTGGTCAATCCCAGATCATCGACGAGTCGATCGCCAGCCAGCAGTAAAAGACCATTAAGCCTGAACACATCCAGAATAAGTGCTGTTACTGCCTCTCCGGCCTTTGTCCTCTTGATTTCTACCATATTGCTTTTCGATGTTGACATCATGTTGTCATGATGACAATATTATACCACTTTTAGTCATTTCAAGGAGCAATCAAGATGGTCAACTTCAAACCCCTCGATCCCGCCTTTCCGATTGAGCGGCAACTGGGCATAGACACTGGACCCGTTGTTTTGGTCAATTTATTCACAGTTGATCCCGATGATCAGGACGCCCTCGTGAATGCCTGGAGAGACGACGCTCTCTATATGAAGGGGCAACCTGGTTACATCAGCACTCAATTGCATAAGGCTATCGGTGATAGCTGCATGTACCTCAATTATGCGGTGTGGGATTCCGTATCTGATTTCCGTACAGCGTTCGCAAAACCAGAGTTTCAAAACGCACTCAGCCACTATCCGTCGAGCGCAGTCACGGCACCCCATCTTTTCGAAAAAATCGCGGTGACAAATTGCTGCACTGCTTGATGTAAATCATTCTGAAAAGTGAGATAGGAGTAATCACCAATGAAAACACGTATTCATGCAATAGCTGGCGGTGTCGGTTTTTTGATGATCCTTCTATTCTGGACTTCCACAGCGTTTACCGAACTGTTTGCAAGCCAAGAGACGGTTGCAGCGGTCAAGGCATTAATCCTGAAGGGCATGTTCATCCTTATTCCCGCGATGGTCATTGTGGGCGGATCAGGTATGGCGATGGGTAAAAACCGCACTGATGCAGAGGCGATTGCAAAGAAAAAACGCATGCCAATTATCGCCTTGAACGGCTTGCTGATTCTGCTTCCTTGCGCCTGGTTTCTGGCAGGCCGGGCCGCTGCGGGGGTATTCGATACCCTGTTCTACGCTATTCAGATGGTAGAGCTGATCGCAGGTGCTGCAAACCTTACGATGATGGGTCTGAATATTCGCGATGGGTTGACGATAACCGGTAAACTCGGAGGTGCGCGCGCGACATCGCAGCAGCGACAGCAACCCGTTATAGAAGAACGCTCTGCAGGTCCATTGGTTGTTAAAAATGTTCCCCGACTCACCAGTCCTGAAGGAAAAGATCTCGTTCCTAAGCCCGTTATGGCTTTATGCCGATGCGGTCGATCAAAAACAAAGCCCTATTGTGACGGATCCCACAACGAAATCGGCTTTACGACCGAGCCCTCGGAGGACAGCACGCCTGACAGACTGCAAGTCTTTGAGGGCAAGCACACTCATGTGCACTATAACCGGCTGCTTTGCTCTCATGCGGGAGAGTGCGGGAAACGCTTGAAGGAGGCTTTCGATACAAAACGTGATCCTTGGATTGTTCCGGACAATGCAACCCCAGAACAGATCAAGGATGTGATCAAAGCCTGTCCATCAGGCGCGCTCTCCTGGAGTGAACCACGCAGAGAGCCGCAGCACATCTATGGCGACGAGCCCGGTATTTCGATAGAAGGCGACGGTCCTTATCGCGTTACGAAAATACCACTGACGTCCAGTGTAAGAGCGGAAGGTGCTTCACCAGAAAAGTATGTTCTTTGCCGATGCGGTGGATCAAAGAACAAGCCTTTTTGCGACGGTACTCATGTTGACATTGGTTGGTCAGATCAATCCGCCTGAACGCTACAGACGTTTGATTAAGTTCGGGTTGAGACACATCAGCGTATACACGTTCACGAAGTGCGATAATCTACCTATCGCACTTTCGTGAAAGCCGTGCAGCCGCTTGCCAACACCGCCCGAACCTAACCAAACGCCTCCTGCAAACTGCGCTTGAAAGTCGACAGGCTGGCGCGCTGCATGAACACGATGGGCTTGTCCTGTTTGGCGCACAGGGCCCGTGCTTTTTCCATGGCCCCATGGCTGATGCAGTCTGTCGCGCATATGACCACATCGGCCTGATTCACCAGCTCCGAGATGCGGTACGGGCACACCTCGCGGCCACCATCATGATGCTTGACTGGACAATGGAAATTCGATGACCGACATGATCGGTCAGTGAATCATCGGAGGTTCTGAAACATGCTCACAATCTCCGCGGTAGTGCTCACCTCGCGTGCGTATCTCACTCATATTCCACTGCCGCATAGGCATCG
>CALLPU010000271.1 GCA_938016235.1 uncultured Granulosicoccus sp.
AGACTGAGTTTGTTATTGATGTGGCCAGGGCAGTTGTCGGTGATGACAAGGTTGACCCTGAGCGTACTCCGATGATGGGTGCGGAAGATTTTTCCTACATGCTCAATGAGAGGCCGGGCGCTTTCATTTTCATGGGTAATGGTGCGTCCGCCAATCTGCATCATCCGGAATACGACTTCAACGATGATGCCATTCGTTACGGGTGCCAGTATTGGGTTAATCTGGTTAACCGTTACATGCCGCTGGATGCTCGCTGATTGGCTTGCTTGATGCTCGAGTAGCTAGCTACCTCATGTTGAATTGATAACCTGGAATCTCCTATGGAAGCGTTGGTCATAGCAATTGCTTTTGGAGCCGGCCTGGTTTTCAAGCAGTTTGGTTATCCACCGCTTCTCGGTTATCTGCTGGCAGGTTTTGTGGCCAATGCAGTGGGCGTTGGCTCAGGCGAGTCGCTGGCACCTCTGGCAGATGCAGGTATCCTGCTACTGCTGTTTACGATCGGCTTAAAGCTGAACCCGCGTGATCTGGCACCCCGGTATGTCTGGGGCTCGGCGATACTGCACATGGTGATTGCCATTCCGCTGACCACGGCTGTTATTTATCTGGTGGGCATGCTGTATGAGCCGCTGTCCTTTGATCATCCGGCCGCGCCGTGGACTCTGGCCTTTGCCTTATCCTTTTCAAGCACGGTACTGGCTATCAAGCTGTTTGAAGAGCGCGGTGAAACAGCCTCGTTCTACGCCTCCATCGCCATAGGCATTCTGGTTGTTCAGGATGTACTGGCCGTGGTGTATCTGGTGGCAACTTCAGACCAGCTGCCAACACCGTGGGCGTTGTTACTGCTGGGCCTGCCGTTGCTGCTACCTGTGTTGCGAAAGCTGTTGCCGGTAATCGGTCATGGCGAGCTGCTGTTGCTGTCGGGGGTAGTGTTTGCGTTCAGTGCCAGTGAAATATTCTATGCAGTGGGGCTCAAGGGCGGATTAGGGGCCTTGATCATGGGCATGCTGATTGAGCGAGCCAACCACAGTAAAGCCAAGGAATTGTATGAGCAGTTATCGGGCCTCAAGAATTTGCTCCTGATCGGTTTTTTTTTACAGATCGGCTACTACGGCATTCCCAGTATCGAGCTGGTTTACGTGGCAGTTGTGCTGGGTATCATCATCACGCTCAGACCACTGATTTACTTCGTGTTGCTAACCTCGTTCGGCCTTCGCGCAAGGACTGGCTGGCTGACCGGATTGAGTCTGTTCAATTACAGTGAGTTCGGATTGATCGTCACCGCCATCGCTCAGGAAGCTGGCATCCTGGGTGATCAATGGCTGACCACCATCGCGCTCGCCATGGCGTTCTCGTTCGTCGTTGCAACCCCCATAAACCGCAAAGCGCACACCTGGTATATCCGCAATGCAGAACGCTTCCGAAAGCATGAAAAGGACGAGCGTCTGCCAGAGGAATACATTGGCTCACTGGGTAACGCCAACATTGCGATCATGGGTATGGGCCGCGTGGGCCGAGGTGCCTTTGACTCGCTTCGCGAGGCCGGGCATACCGATATCATTGGTGTGGAAGAGAACTATGTGCTGGCTCAGGAAAGAACGGCTAACGGCTGGCCCTGTGTGCACGGTGATGCCTCGGACAGAGACTTCTGGGAACGTACCGGGCTTCACAACTGCGAGCTGGTTATGGTGAGTCTGAGCAACCACCGCGAGAACCTGCGTGTTGCCAAACTGGCACAGGAACTGGGTTTCAAGCATACGCTGGCCATTTCCGCACGATTCCCCGACGAAGCGGCGCAACTCGAAGAACTGGGGTGCGTGCCGTACTATCTCTATCAGGATGTGGGTCGGGATTTCGCATCCCACACCCTGGAGAAGCTGGTGGTTAATCTGAGTCGTTAATCAGCCGAACAAACCTGGCAAACTCTTACCCGCGACCAATAAACGGCATGGCCGTGGCCATGATGGTCATGAACTGGACGTTGGCATTGAGGGGTAAGGCGGCCATGTTTACCACGGCATCGGCTACATGGCTGGTGTCCATCGTGGGTTCCGGCTTGATGCTGCCGTCGGCCTGTGGAACACCAGAATTCATTTGTTCGGTCATGTCTGAAGCGGTGTTACCGATATCTATCTGCCCACAAGCAATGTTGAAAGCCCGACCATCGAGTGACAGCGTGCGAGTCAGCCCGGTTATGGCGTGCTTGGATACCGTGTAGGGCACTGAACCGGGGCGCGGAACGTACGCAGAAATAGACCCGTTGTTGATGATCCGGCCGCCCTGGGGGGATTGCTTGCGCATCAGTGCAAACGCGCCTCTGGCGGCCAGAAAAGCACCGGTCAGGTTCACGTTGATGACCTGTTGCCACTGTTCTACGGAGAGCTCATCAATGGGCATGGCTGGCACGTTGGTGCCGGCATTGTTGAACAGGACATCGAGCCTGCCATGAGATTGTTCAATTCGACTGAAAAGGGCGTCCACCGAATCGGGTTGTGTGACGTCGCAACTGACAGCCTGCATCGCATCCGGTCTGGCTGCGTGCCCAGCGGTTTCAACTAACGCAGATTCGCGCCGACCGGTCAGCACCACATGATATCCGGCTTTGTTCAATGCCAGTGCGGTCTGACGGCCTATGCCCGAACCGGCACCGGTGACAAGAGCTATCTGGGTCATGTTCGATGCGTACCTGCTTGAAGGTTGTGAATGTTAACGATAACAGAAAACGGCCTTTCAGGATTTGTCGGAGGCCCTCAGCTCCTCGAGCCGTTCCTGAAGATAAGTGCCTGCGGTGTAGCGATCCGAGAGCACAACATCAGGTCTTGGGTGAAGAAACAGCGGTAAGCTGATCCGGGCCTTGCGACTGTCATGACCTTCCGGATTGATGACTCGGTGCGTCGTGGATGGAAAGTATCCGCCAGATGCTTCCTGCAACATGTCACCGATGTTGATAATCAGGTTTCCGAAATCACACGGCACATCCAGCCATTGACCGTCTTTCGCCTTCACCTGCAAGCCTGGCTCGTTGGCGGCCGGAAGCAAAGTCAGCAGGTTGATGTCTTCATGAGCGCCGGCGCGAATGGCCCCGGGTTCTTCATTGGCCTCCAGCGGAGGATAATGCAACACACGCAGCAGCGACTGAGTGCTGCCGTTGATCATCTGTGACAACGGCTCCCGAAAATGGGTGGCGATGTCGGGTGGCGTTTGTCGTTCCACCCAGCCTAGCAGGGTTGCTGCGAAGTCGACGGTGGCGTTGTAATAGGCGTCCAGTTCGTCCTTTAGCGTTTCAGGGCACCGGCCCCACGGGTAAAAGTGAAAGTATTCCTTGATGTCCCGGACTGCGTGACCCTTTGCCGTCTCTGCCATGGCGCGAGGGAAAAACCCGTCGTATTTCTGCGCATCGAACAGGTACTGCTCTTTCTCCGGGCTGTTGAAGAATTCTGACCAGTGGGTATAGATGCTAACCACTGCCGACTCGGGAATAGGGTGATTCTTCAGCACACCGAAGCCGGTATCACGAAGTGACTGAACAAACTGCTTCTCGGCATCCGGCGCTGAGTAATCTACGGCGATAAGTGCGGTCATAGGGCTAACCGGTTGAGATATGCGGTGGGTCGCTGATGATAGCAGTCTCTTGACAGCAGCTGCGCTACCATGGGCGGATGACCAATCCATCCCGTCTTCTGACTATCCTGTTTGCCGATATTGGCAGCAGCGCTGCGCTCTATGAGCGGGTGGGAGACCGTGAAGCCTATCGACTGGTTGCCGATAGCCTGGTGCGCATGAAGCTTGCGATTGAACAGAATCGGGGAAAAGTGCTGAGAACCGTGGGGGATTCGGTGCTGGCAAGTTTCGATCACAGTGATGATGCGTTTCTCGGAGCCAGGGCCATCCAGCAGGCGCATTCTGATGTACCGCTCTCCGTGCGTATCGGATTTCATACCGGTTCTGTTATTCCGGATGGTGGCGATGTCTACGGGCATGCCGTGAACATTGCGGCCAGAGTGGCTGCTTTTGCCCGAGTGGACGAAATCATGGCAACAGCGGCCGCCGTGAAACAGCTTTCGCGCATTCACCGATCCTTTGTCTCCAGCGGCGATACGATCGAAGTGCGAGGTGTGCCGGATGCCATTGGTGTTCATCGATTGCAATGGCAGGAACAGGAAGGGGCCGTCACGCGCCTCGCTACGCGGCTGGATCTGGCTGCTGATGAATGCGTCGACCTGCGACTGCGTATTCAGAGCCACCATACAGAGCTCATTGCAGGGCCTGAGCGGAGTGATGTCAAGCTGGGCCGCGCAATGGATAACGATATTGCCGTGTTCAATGACGAGGCAAGCCGCCATCACGCCAGGATTCTGTACCGGCACGGGCAGTTTGTACTGCACGACACCAGCACCAACGGCACCTATGTGCGAAAGGATGCGCTAGTGCCTTTTGTGGTACGCCGCGACTCCATTGTGCTTGATGGGCGAGGCGTGATTTGCCTGGGTGCATCGCCAGAACAGGCGGGTAGCCAGTTGATCGAGTTTGAACTGGAGCAGGC
>CALLPU010000272.1 GCA_938016235.1 uncultured Granulosicoccus sp.
GTGTCGTATTTTTTCGAATCATTCAAGTACTCTTCCGTGTAAATCTGCATCGCTCGCTGCGTTGCCTGGTCTACCAGGATCTGCCATTGAGCACGATGCTGTTGCTCTTCTATCAACGGCTGCAGCCATCGAGTGCTGTGCTGCTCAATGAACGCGTTGACCGATGTTGTGCCAGCTTGCCTATCCACCCGGCTCAGCGCGCCGTTCAAATGGTTGGCCAGATCATCAAGACGATCATCCGGGAACGAGAAAGCATGGTTGCCCTGCGACTTTCTGATAAACGGAAACAGCGTTATCGCAGGCGGTTTGTCACGACTGAATTGTTCTTCATACCGGGTTGTAAAGGCTGCGACCACAGCGAGTTCATCTTGAGGGTCCAACTTGTTGATACAGACAATCAATGGTTTCTGCAATGGATGAATCAATGAAAGCATGTCCCAGACACTTTTATCACCGTACTTGTCCTTGCTGACCATGAGCACAACCAGATCTGCCAGGGCGACCGTATTCAGAACGGCCCGGGTGTACGTGCTGGCGTCTATTGAGTCGAAATCCGGGGTATCCCAGACAACCGCTTGCGTGATCAGCGCCTTGTTGCCCGCTTGCACAGGCTCAAGAACATAGGCATCCAGATCGTTGGCATCCAGCTCGTTAGCCGACGTTCTCTGCAACGGATGCATCAGTGTATGCAGGGTGTCCAGTTGCTCCGGTGTATGGCCAGTAGCGTAGCCCTGGGCATGGACTGTAAACCCTGCCAATGCACTGATCCCCGCAACCTCAGCGTTCAGCGTGGCGTTAACCAGCGTGCTTTTGCCAGATTGGGTGGGGCCAATAATCGCAATTTGCAGAGGATGATCCTGATCAGACTCGCTCAATCGGGCCTTGTCGAGCAGGGCGTCTGCCAGTTGCAGCGTGTTCAGACAATACAGCGTTGAGGCGGACGGGTTGTCGCTATGCGCCACGACGCGTGCATAGCGCTTGAGTAGTGGCGTAACCCAGCTGGCAGAATCGGTAATCACGGATAGAAGGCGAAGTCTGCCACCAGCGCTACGAAAACGGTAAAGCCGAGCCAGTTGTTGTTGAGGAATGCTTGCACACAGCGTTTGGGTTCACGATCCCGGGCCAGCCAGAGCTGATACGCTACAAAGCCTGCTGAGGCAAACAAGCCGGTGAAGTAGATGGGGCCGCGAGCGGACTGCCAGCCTACAAACGCCAACAAGCCGAGCACGGTCAGTTGCAGTAAGGCGACGATGACAAGATCGTAGCGGCCGAACAGGATTGCGGATGACTTGACGCCGATCTTCAGATCGTCCGGCCTGTCGGCAATCGCATATAACGTATCGTAAGCCACAGACCAGATAATGGCGCTGAGATAGAGCCACCAGGCGATGGATGGCAGACTACCGGTTTGCGCCGCATAAGCCATCGGCACGGCGAACCCGAAGGCAGCACCGAGCACAACCTGTGGCAAGTGGGTGTAACGCTTTGAAAACGGGTAGATCACGGCCAGCAGTACCGCAACAAATGACAATGCAATCGTCAGTTGATTGGTAAAGAGCACCAGGACAAAGGCCAGCAGCATGAGCAGTGCAGCCGCGCTGAGTGCCTCTCTCGGGCTCAGAACACCTGTGGCAAGGGGGCGATCCCGGGTACGCTCAACATGCCCGTCAAAATCCCGGTCGGCATAGTCGTTAACAGCGCAGCCAGCCGAGCGTGTCAGTACCGTTCCGGCAACGAAAATCAGCAGTACATCTATCTGCGGTACCCCCTTGGCAGCGAACCAGAGTGCCCATAACATCGGCCACAGAAGAAGATAGATGCCGATAGGCCTATCCAATCGTGTCAGTGAAACGAAATGCGGCAGTTTTTGTCCGAGGTTGGCGATATCCACAGCCTGAGTAGTCCGATCAGTGCTTAGCCTCGGTATAGTAGCCCGTTTATGACCCTTGTGACTCAGGAACCCTCCATGACAACTCACTACGATTATGACCTCATCGCCGTTGGTGGCGGAAGCGGCGGAATTGCCACGGCCAATCGAGCCGGCAGCTACGGTGCGAAATGCCTGGTTATAGAGAGTGACGCGGTGCTGGGTGGAACCTGCGTGAATCGTGGCTGCGTACCCAAGAAGGTCATGTGGTACGGCGGTGCCATGGCGCATGCGCTCAGAGATGCACAAGGCTATGGCTTTGACGTAACAGTCAATGGTTTTGACTGGACCGCACTGGTTGAAAAGCGGCAGCAGTACATTAGCAACATCAACAACTCCTATGCCAAGTACCTGGGCCAGAATAACGTGGAGACGTTGTCTGGTCGCGCACGTCTGGTTGACAGCCATACGGTTGAAGTCGACGGCAAACACTACTCAGCCGAGCGAATCGTTCTGGCACCGGGTGGGTACGCAAGGGTGCCGGACATTCCCGGCAAAGAACTGGGTGTCACCTCCGACGGGTTTTTCGAATTCACGCACCAGCCGGCGCGTGTTCTGGTTCTGGGTGCTGGCTACATCGCCGTGGAGCTCGCTGGCATGATGCAGGCGATGGGCAGTTCAGTAACGCTGGCTATCCGCCATGACGCCTTTTTGCGTGAGTTTGATCTCATGCTGCAGGAAAAACTGATGGAAGAGATGCTCAGCGAGGGGCTGGTCGTTAAAACTCATTTCACGGCGGCCAGCCTGGCGCGCGTCAACGACGCCATCAACGCAACCGGTGAGGACGGTGAGGTACTCGAAGGCTTTGATGCGGTCATTTTTGCCGTGGGCAGATCACCATCCACTGACGATCTGGGTCTGGACCGGGCAGGGGTGACCATGGATAGCAAGGGTTACATCCCTGTCGACAAGTACCAGGAAACGAACGTACCAGGCGTCTTCGCGATTGGTGACGTAACCGGCCAGGCCGAGTTAACGCCTGTTGCCATTGCAGCAGGGCGACGGTTGGCAGATCGCCTGTATGACAACCAGGAAGGTCGTCACCTGGACTACTCACTAATTCCTACGGTGGTGTTCAGCCATCCACCAATGGCCACTGTGGGGTTAACCGAGGCTCAGGCGCGCAAGCAATATGGAGACGCGGTGAAAGTCTACGAGTCCAGTTTTACTGCCATGTATAACTCGTTCACGCCGCACAAGACGAAAACCGCCATGAAGCTGATCGTGACAGGTGCTGAGGAGAAAGTGATCGGAATCCACATGATTGGCCTGGCGGCTGACGAGATGCTTCAGGGGTTTGCCGTGGCGATGCGAATGGGCGCTACCAAGCGCGACCTTGACGATACGGTGGCCATCCATCCTACCAGCAGTGAGGAACTGGTCACACTCCGATAGCTTGAGTTCTCCGTCGGTGTGAGTGTGGGTTAACCACTTTGCTGCGTGGTCGCTAATAAACGTTGATAGCGTTGCTTCGGGAAGGGGTCCCGAGTGCACGCGATGTTAACGGGTAACCACGCACGCATGACCAGTCAGCGTTTACGACAACTCGGGTTCTCCTTTCTCGAGCTCATGATTGCTCTGTCCATCAGCGCCATCCTGCTCGCGATGGCGCTTCCCTCGTTGCAATCGTTTGTGGGCGAGTCGGAAATAACCACTACCAGCAACCATTTCGTTCACAGCCTGCAAACTGCTCGATCCGAGGCGATCAAGCGTGCAGGGCCTGTGGGTGTTTGTCCAAGCCTGGCCCCGTTGGCAGATGAGCCAAGCTGTGGTGGCGACGACTACACCAATGGCTGGATTGTTTTCTTTGACGACAATGGAAACGGCAGCCGGGATAACGCTGATCAAGTCATTCTGCAAACGGGTGAGCGGTCGCCTGCGTTCACGTTTACACCGGATGCCGTGTTCGCCCAGCGGATTTACTTTGGCGAGTCTGGTACCAGCATCAACCCGGCCGGCATTCCACTGTCTGGCGGCGTGAGAATTGCTTTTGCCAACGACGAGGCACGTGATATCAGCATCGCCGCCAATGGCCGTATCACTACAGCTGACCCCAATGATACCGGTGCACCGTAATGGGTAAGCAGAATCATATTTCCGTTCGTGGCATACAGAAAGCCCATTACCGCAGTCGGGGAATCGGCATCATCGAAGTGCTGGTGGCTCTGATTGTGGTCTCATTCGGCGTGCTGGGTATGGCTGGGTTACAGCTGACCGGCATGAAGCACAGCACAAACAGTTTTAATCGTTCAAAGGCGCTGATGCTGACCGAAAACATGGCGACACGAATGCGCATTAATCGTACAGGTGTACTGGCACAGGCCTATACCGGTTTCGATTCAAGTGCAAACGCAAACTTCTGCGCCGTCAAACCCGTGCCGTATTGCCAGGCATCCAAAGGTGTAGCGGCCGAGAGTTGTACGGTAGACGAGCTGGCCAGTTTCGATATGTATTCGGTGGCCTGTGGTGACTGGGGGACAGGTGCGGCAAATGCGGGTGTTCAAGGCATGTTGCCACCGGGCGCAAAGCTTGAGATCGACTGTAACGATGTTCCCTGTGTGGATACTTCTACTTATACGGTCAGTGTAAGTTGGCCTGAGGGCAAGACGGCTTCATCTGAAGAGGCGCCCGAGACCCGTCGGGTGCAAATGAGGCTGCGGCCATGATCCGGCAACGTGCCAGTGTGTTTCGACAACGTGGTTTGTCGTTGATCGAACTGATGATTACCCTCGTTCTGGGTCTTATCGTCATCGCTGCGGTATTCAACATGTATTCGGGTAACACCCGATCTGCCAGATTCACCGAAGGGCTGCAGAGCATGCAGGAAAACGGTCGCTATGCGGTATCCGTTCTGCAGCGTGGTTTGCGCCTGGCCGGGTACTCACCAGCTGGTTACATCGATGCCTTTGACATCGCACAAAGCGATGGCAATACCATTGCCGTGCGAACGCAGCAGGCCTACGATTGCAATGGCGCGGATACCACCCCTACGGGCGGTCTTGCCGTCAATATCTACCGCCATGATCCGCTCACTAATCAGTTGACCTGCGAGGGTAATCAGGCGGGTGCGGCACCGATGGCCATCGTTGAAGGCGTTGAGGAGTTCCGGGTGCTCTATGGACTGGATACCGACGGTGATGAATTGACCGATGAGCCGCAACAGTATGTGCCGTTCAGTGCCACCATGAATCCAGCTGATGTGGTCTCGTTGCGTTTTGCGTTGCTGGTCAGTTCTGGCAGATCCATTCGCTCACGCAATATGTCAGACACCTACGTGCTACTGGATGATGAGATGACGGTATCTGATCGTATGGCACGGGAAGTCTACAGCAGCACAGTAAAGCTGAGGAACCGTCAGTAATGAACACTCATCGATGGATCATTAGCGCACGGCCGCGTACGGGTTTCGCTCATAGACAACGCACGTTAAAGCCAATGTGGCGCCGTGAACAGGGTGTGGCTCTGGCGGTTAGCCTGGTGCTGCTGGTTGCCATGACTATTCTGGGTGTGGCAACGCTTTCTTCCACATCACTCAACGAAAAGATCACCAGCAATGCTCAACAGAAATCCATAGCGTTTGAGGTTGCAGAGTCAGCCATAGCTTCGGTCTGGGACAAGGAATACTTGAGTAAAGCCTTGATATCGGGGCCGGCAAACAGTGGCAACAATCCGGTTCCGATCACCGCACCCGATGCTGATACTGGGTTGACGAACGATTTTGACATGCAAAACAGCAGCGGTAACACGGTGGTGGATATAGACGGCACTCTCACGGTGCAGTTTTGTGGTGAAGTTGCGCCGATTGGAAGTGATTTGAATGCCGACGAGTCGGCAACCACGTTCGTTTTCAAGTTGATTGATGTCAATAGCGTGGTGCAGATTGCCAATACCAGCACACGCGTGGATCATGTCCAGCGTGGTGCTGCGACGGCTGCGAAAACCAACCGTACTGGAGCCTGCCCGACACGATGAATAACCGACCCATCCCGTTAAAGTCCATCAGATCGACAGGTGTCTGGCCAGCTGGCACAACAGGGCAGTATCATCAGCCTGCGTGTGGAAACCTGAGTGCACGTGTGCGTCGCCTGCAGGGTTTTACCATGATAGAGGTGATGATCGTTGTGGCCATCATCGGCATCCTTGCGGCGATTGCAGTCCCCAGCTACTCACAATACATGGTGGACAGTCGTCGCACTGATGCCATAACATTTCTGTCTGAGGCCGCTGGTGAGCAGGTTCGCTATTTCTCCAGTAACAATCAATACGCCGACAGCATGGATGAGCTGGGGTATGGCACTACAGCCACGGTGTTAACACCAGAAGGGCACTACTCAGTGGGCGTGGCAAACCCCGGTGGGCGAGGCAAGTTCGTGTTAACGGCTACTCCCGTTGTCGGCGGTAAACAGGCAGGTGACACTGAGTGCGCCTCGTTTACCATCTCCGATACTGGCGTAAAAAAGAACACGGGTACAAATACTGATTGCTGGTAGTGTCAGGCGATACCCTGACTTTCCAGGTATTCCTCGTAGTTGCCCTTGTAGTCGGTATGGCCATCGTTACCCAGTTCAATGATCCGGTTGGCCAGTGAACTGACAAACTCCCGATCGTGACTGACGAAAATAACCGTGCCCGGGTAGAGATCCACAGCCAGATTCAGTGATTCGATGGATTCCATGTCCAGATGATTGGTGGGTTCATCCAGGATCATGACATTCGGTGTTTGCAGCATGAGCTTGCCAAATAGCAGGCGACCTTTCTCGCCACCAGAGACAACGTTGACAGGCTTGGTGATGTCGTCTTTCCCGAACAACAGGCGGCCGAGAATACCGCGTATCTCCTGTTCGTCGTGGTTCTCATTACCCCACTGTGTCATCCAGTCCAGAATAGTGGTGGAGGTGTTGAATTCCTCTTCGTGATCTTGAGCGAAGTAACCCAGAGTGGCATTCTCAGCCCATTTGATGTCGCCGTTAAGCGGTGATAGTTCCTCGGCGAGCACTTTGACAAAGGTGCTCTTGCCGATGCCATTGGGCCCGATTACCGCCACTTTTTCACCGGCTTCAATCATCAGGTTCATGTTCTTGATAACGGTGTTGTCTTCATACCCGGCACTGACGCTTTCCAGCTCTGCCGCGTTTCTGAACAGCTTCTTTTCAAGCTCAAATCGAATGTAGGGATTGACGCGGCTTGAAGGCTTCATCTTCTCTATGGACAGCTTGTCGATCTGCTTCTGTCGTGATGTTGCCTGACGCGCCTTGGACTTGTTTGCCTTGAATCGCTGGACGAAGGCTTGCAGGTCTGCTATCTGGGATTTCTTCTTCGCGTTGTCTGCATACTGGCGCTCTCGCGCTTGTGTTGATGCCAGCATGAAGTCGTCATAGTTTCCGGGATAGACCTTGATTTCTCCATAGTCCAGGTCAGCCATGTGCGTGCAAACACTGTTCAGGAAGTGACGATCGTGAGAGATAATGATCATGGTGCTGTTGCGTTCATTGAGCACGGTTTCCAGCCAGCGAATCGTGTTGATATCCAGATTGTTGGTCGGTTCATCCAGTAACAGCAGATCAGGATCGGCAAACAACGCCTGCGCCAGTAGCACGCGTAGCTTGTCGCCCGGAGCCACTTCGCTCATCGGTACGTTGTGCTGTTCGATTGGAATGGCAGCACCCAGTAACAACTCTCCAGCACGTGCCTCAGCCGAGTAGCCATCAAGCTCGGCAAACTGAACCTCGAGCTCGGCGACACGCATGCCATCGTCTTCGCTCATGTCCGGCATGGCGTAGATGCGATCGCGCTCCTCCTTAATGGTCCACAGCTCATGATGGCCCATGATCACCGTGTCGATGACCGTGAACTGTTCGAAGCCGAATTGATTCTGTTTCAGTGTGGCCATGCGCACACCGGGCAGCAGTGTGACGTTACCGGAGCTGGGTTCCAGCTCACCACCGAGGATTTTCATGAACGTGGACTTGCCACTGCCGTTGGCACCAATAAGCCCGTAGCGATTCCCCTCGCCAAACTTGATTGAGACGTTTTCGAACAGTGGCTTTGCGCCAAACTGGATGGTCAGATTTGCAGTTGAGATCACGGGCTGTCTACGCGGCTGGGCAAACCTCGTATTGTATCGGTTTTCTGCTGTGGGCTATGGGATGCGGTAGCTTTCGCCCACGTAATCGTCAGGTAGTGGTCGTTCGCATGGCAGAAAAGACCGGTGCGAGGGTACGTTACTGGCGCTGATGGCTGGCAAGCTTACCCAGACGATGTATTGCTTGTTCAATGTGAAGGGTAAACGGTTGTCCTGCGCACAGTCGCAGGAAATTGCGAAATTTGCCCGTGCTGGAGAACAGCGGCCCGGGTGTAATACTGATCTGCTCCTGAATGGCATCCCGATAGAGACGGTTGGCGTCCATGCCTCGGGGTAGCTGAACCCAGAGAACGTAGCCACCAGCAGGTTCACTGCAGCGAGTGCCGGCAGGAAAGTGTTTGAGAACGGAGCGACGGGTCGCCTGCAGTTGATCGCGGCAGGCGCGGCGCAGGCGAGTCAAATGCCGGTCGTAGCGGCCGTGATCGAGAAAATCGGCCAGCGTCAGCTGTGTGATGGTGGGTGTGGCGGAGCTGCTGATCAGTTTCAGATCGATCAGTTTCTGCCAGTAGTGGTGAGCCACTATCCAGCCAACACGGTATCCTGGTGCGATGGTTTTGGAAAAGGAACTACACGTCATGACGGTTCCAGATTTGTCGAAAGCCTTGTATGCCATGGGTTTGTTCTGACCGAAGTACAACTCGCTATAGATGTCGTCTTCTATCAGGGGTATGTTGTGAGTGGCCAACAGCGAGACGATGTCTTGACGCATCTGCCGGGGCACCAGACTGCCTGTGGGGTTGTTGAACGTGGCGACCGACACCACAGCGGCAACTTTCTCTCTCTGAATGACGGCAGCCAGTGAATCAGGTCGCAGGCCTAACGTCGGGTGGGTGTCTATCTCCAGGGCCAGCATGCCCAGGCTTTCAATGGTTTGCAGCACACTGAAATACGTGGGTGATTCAACAACCACGATGTCGCCAGCCTTGGCAACGGCTCTGAGGCACAGCGATAGCGCCTCTGTCGCCCCCGTTGTAATGAGGACAGACTCTGCGGAGAGGGGCTGATCAATGTGAGCGGCGCGTCGCGCGATAGCGCTCCTAAGTTCCAGCACCCCTTCGATGGGTGCGTAGTCCACCGCCTCTGTTGCCTGCGCTGAACACACCTTGCGTAATGAGCGGTTCAACGCCTTGATCGGTAGCAGCTCGGCTGACGGATTGGCAATGCCCAGATTGAGAACGCCGGGCAGGCGCGCGCTGGCCAGCACTTCATTCATGTGTGCGCCGATCTGCACTTTTCGCGCAGATGGCGGTGTGCTCGGCCAGCGCGGTGCATCTGCGTTTTCATGCCGGGAAGCCTGGACATAGAATCCTGATTGGGGTCGGACCTTGAGCAGGCCGGATTTTTCCAGTTCCTCGTAGGCCTGCATGACGGTGGCGACACTGACATCCAGTTGTTTGCCCAGTGCGCGCAGGGATGGCGCCTTGGCGCCCACCGGCAGCGTGCCCTCACGAATCATGCAAGCCACGGTATCGGCGACTTCTTCGTACAGAAATTGACGGTTTGTCATGCGCAAGCTCCTCAGAGCCATAGTTTAACTGTTCTGGTTGGATATTAGAAAATGTGTATCTGTTATTGTCGCTGCCGATGATGCATTGTGCCGTGACGATGCGGTGTGTCCTTTGCCTACGCCGCTGATTCAATGGGGTGCAGAATTCGCTGCACGGTCTATCGGGTGTGGTCTTCATGTTTCAGTCAACCGGCGGTTTGCTCCCGGGCATTCTTGCCATCGCAGCCTTTGCACTGACGTTGCCCTTCACCCGTATTGCGGTGCTGGCAACCTCGCCCATGAGCGTGTTTGTTTTACGATTGCTGATGGCATCACTGGCAGCGGTTCTGGTGCTGCTGATACTGCGAGTGTCAGTCCCGGACAAGCGTCACTGGATGCCCATCATGGTGATCAGTGCTGGCGTGGTGTTCGGTTTTCCACTGTTTACCTCACTGGCCATGGACAGCGAAGCGGCGGCACACGGTGGTGTCGTGCTTGGCATACTGCCGCTGGCAACCGCGGTTTGCGGGGCCTGGATTAACCGTGAGCGCCCGAGTGCTCTTTTCTGGTTGGTGGCGTTGGCCGGGAGCCTGCTCGTGCTGCTGTTTTCCTGGTTGAGTGGAAACGGCGCAATCAGTGGGGGTGATATTTACCTCTTGCTGGCCATCGTCAGTGCAGCGGTCGGGTATGCCGTGGGTGGACAACTGGCCAGACAGATTCCTGCCTGGCAAGTCATCAGCTGGGCGTTAGCACCTGCACTGCCCATTGCGCTGCTGTCACTGTTCTGGCTCGACGCCTCATTACAGAGCCTGTGGGGTGTGTTCTTCCCCGACGTCGCGGACCATCAGTCGGCTGGGTGGCTCTCTCATGCCAATGGCTCCTTGCTGTTTTCACTGTTGTATCTCGGGCTGGTCAGCCAGTACGGCGGATTTTTACTGTGGTATCGCGCACTGGCCCTGGACGGTATCGCACGTGCCAGTCAACTGCAGCTGCTTCAGCCTTTTTTCACGCTGGCGGGCGCTGCGATCCTGCTGGGTGAAACCATCGATGTACTGACTATTGTGTTTGCAGTCCTGATACTGGCAAGCGTTGCGTTATCCAGAAAACTGCCCCAGCGCAACAGCCACGCCTCGGTTTTGCAAAAGCCACAGCGTTCGTGATGAGCCGCTGCTTCGAGTTTGTTCGCGGTATGAAGACCCCACCTGAGGAATCATGATCATGCAGGGTGCAGTGTTCTATCTATTGACGGTGCTTATCTGGGGCTCCACCTGGTTTGCAATCCGCTTTCAGCTGGGGACGGTTGATCCTTCCGTTTCGCTGGTCTACCGTTTTGGGCTGGCTGCCGTGTTGTTGTTGATCTGGTGTTTGGTCAGGGGAGTGTCCATGCGATTCACCTGGCGTGAACACTGCGCGATGGCAGCACAGGGTGCGTGTCTGTTCAGCATCAACTACCTGTTGTTCTACTGGTGTACCGGCCTGATTACGTCAGGTCTTGTGGCCATCATTTTCTCCACGGTTATTGTCATGAACATATTCAATGGTGCCCTTTTCCTGAAAAAGCCGGTGCAGGGCAGGGTACTGCTGGGTGCCATGCTGGGGTTGTCGGGAATTACGCTAGTGTTCTGGCATGAGATTGCCGCCAGCCGCGCCGTTTCAGAGGCTGCATCGCACAATGTGCTGATTGGGCTGGGCATCGGTCTGGTTGCCACACTGTTTGCCTCGCTGGGAAACATCCTCTCGGCGCGCAATCAAGCCAGTGGTATTCCCGTGCTCCAGACCAACGCGTATGGCATGTCGTATGGAGCGTTGTTGATGGTGGTATACGCGGCTGTGTCAGGTGTGCCGTTCGTGTTTGAGTGGACAGCGGCTTATGTTGGTTCACTGCTCTATTTGAGTGTGTTTGGTTCCATCATCGCATTCGGTGCGTACCTGACGCTGGTGGGTCGTATTGGCGCTGACAAGGCAGCCTATGCAACGGTGTTGTTTCCACTGGTAGCACTGGCCATCAGCAGCGTTTTCGAAGACTTCACCTGGACCCCGATTGCATTGACAGGCGTGGGATTGATCCTGATCGGCAACGTGCTGGTGGTGGGCCAGGGACTGGGTGCCAGATGGCGGCGTCGTGTAGCTGTTGCCTGATGTCATCCACTATTGCACACTGCACAGGCAGACGTAATGCTCTGTATCAACAACACCTTTGACTATGATTGACTTTGACACCGTAACGTCCAGACAGAACACTGCCAGCCTCAAGTGGGATCGCTATCGAGATCAGGATATCCTGCCTTTCTGGGTCGCTGACATGGATTTCAAGGTGGCCGCTCCCATTCAGGCTGCCGTCGAGAAACGGGTGTCACACGGCGTGTTCGGCTACACGATGCCACCCGATGGCATGAGCGATGCCGTTATCGATCACTTGCGCAGTGAGTATGACTGGCAAGTGGATCCGGAGTGGATTGTCTGGTTGCCAGGCGTGGTGACAGGTTTGGCTGTCAGCTGTCGCGCGTACTGTCCTGACGGCGATGAGATCGTGGTTAATCCACCCATCTACCATCACTTCTTTGATTCCCACGAGGTGGATCGGCAAACCATCGTGCGTGTGCCGTTGTGCAAACAGGACAATCGCTGGACATACGACATGCCTGCCATGGCCTCTGCGTTTAACGACAACACGCGCCTGATGATGATGTGCTCGCCGCATAACCCCACCGGAACGGTCTTCACACCAGCTGAACTACAGGCTGTTGCAGAGCTTTGCAAGCAGCATGACGTCGTCATCGTGTCTGATGAAATCCACTGTGATCTGGTCATCGACAAACAAGCCCG
>CALLPU010000273.1 GCA_938016235.1 uncultured Granulosicoccus sp.
TGAAAAAATACAAGCTCACGGCAAATGAAGGTGAACAAGCCGTTATCGTTGATCAGAATAACGTTGCCGCTGTAGATGAAGCCAAAGGTGAATTCAAGCCGGGTTCTCGCAGTTTCTGGTCTTCGGTGGTTGATGGCGGCAGTGTATTGCTGGGCGGCGCTGCCGAAAAAATCGAAGGCAACGGATACAACCATACTTACCGCAATGTCTATACCTACACCGGTACTGTTGACAATCTCAATGATGCCAGCAACGAGCTGCTGCCGGGCAATGCCAGCCTGGACCCTGCCTGGTTTGCGTTACCACCTACCGTTGCTGGTGATACCGATTACTACGAGCGTCTGGTCAACTGGACGCACGGTCAGGATATTCAGGACATCGATGGCGACCTGGATACGGATGAGCCGCGCGGTCAGATGGGCGACCCCATGCACGCGCAGCCAGTATTGCTGACCTACGCCAATGGAACGAGCACCAGCAGTGTCATCTTCGTCGCCACTAACGAAGGTCTGCTGCATGCCATTGACACCGAGACGGGCGATGAGAAATTCGCCTTCCTACCCAAGGAGTTGCTGAAGAACCAGCACAAGCTACTGGCGAACGAACCCACTTTGCGCAGACCCTACGGCCTGGATGGCGGCATGACTCTCTGGATTGATGACACCAACAACAATGGCATCGTCGACAGTGGTGAAAAGGCCTATCTGTATATCGCCATGCGACGCGGTGGCAGCCAGTACTACGCTCTGGATGTATCAAATATCAATGATCCGAAATACCTGTGGAGCATTCAAGGCCGAACCAATACGCTGGATGCCAATACGGCTACTGCAGACGGCGACTTCGTAGAACTGGGTGATACATGGTCACTGCCAGTGAAGTCCAGAATCAGAGATGGTTCTGACATCAAGGATGTACTGATTTTCGGCGGAGGTTATGATCCAAACCAGGATCCTGCCGTTACTGCAGCGCCCGTTGATGGCTCCACTCCCCCTGCCCAGACGCGAGCAACGGACGGTGTTGGACGCGCGATATTCATCGTGGACGCGCGTACCGGCCAGCGCCTTTGGCAGACTAACCGCGTAGATCCGCGCTTCAGTGACATGAATTACAGCATACCGTCGGATGTCAAAGTCATCGACATCGACTTCGACGGATTGGCTGATCAACTTTACGTGGGTGACATGGGCGGCCAGATCTGGCGAATCGATATCAATAACGATGGCACGTTGAGTGACTCCATCAGTAATCGAATCGACGGCGGGGTCATTGCCCAACTGGCCGACGATGATCCTGAAGATGCACGTCGTTTTTACTATGCACCCGATGTATCGATCATCTCCATTGAAGGTCAGCAACAGCTGGCAATATCCATCGGCTCTGGCTGGCGTGCGCACCCGCTGGATGATGTGGTTCAGGATCGGTTCTACAGCCTGCGCCTACCCTATGTTTACGGCAAGCCGATAGACAGTTTCGGGCAGACGGTTTATCCGGTGACGTCCCACAGCTCCACCGGCCTGAAAGATGTTACCGACGACGACAACGCTATGCTACCAGCGGATTCCAAAGGCTGGTATATCGATCTTGAGCATACGGGCGAGAAAGTGCTGAGCCCGAGCGTAACTGCCGATCACAAGATTCTGTTCACATCCTACCTTCCAGAGACACAAGCCGTTGCCTGTTCCGCTGCAGAAGGCTCTGGAGCAATTTATGCATTGAGCGTTTATAACGGCGCGCCTGTGTTTGATCTGGATGAATCAGGTGGCGACGATCTTAATCTGGACGACCGATTCCGTATCCTGAACCAGGCCGGAATACCACCGTCAACCGCATTGCTCTTTCCAGAGACTGGAAACGCGACTGTTGTTGTTGGAAAAGAGACACTGCAGGAGTTCACGCTGGACCAACTCAGGCGTAGAACCTTCTGGCAGGAGCTGATTGAGGAGAACAGCTAGTGCGGTACTTCACAGTGTACGGGCCTATTTGAAGATGAATTCTCACTTCAGCAAACTACAACTCCGGGTTTGTATCAGTCACGCAACAAGTCTGTCGATATTTTAGTGTATAAGGCAACACTGGCGGGTTCGACTTGCGGTGGTTGTCCCTTGGAATTGGAGCCATGCATGCCGTACACCTATCAACACAACCGTGATGCGTCAGGGGCCACTCTCAGGACCTCCGGCTTTACGCTGATTGAAGTGCTGATCGTCGTGGCAATTGTGGGAATTCTTGCCGCCATTGCCTATCCGAGCTACGGTCAGTATGTGGTGGATAGCCGACGCGCCGATGGTCGGCTTGCCCTGCTTCAGGAAATCCAGACGCTGGAACGGTGCAAGTCAACACGCTACTCGTATGCCAATTGCGCACTCACCAATGCCAGTTCGCCAGAGGGCTACTATGCCATGACCATGGCCAGTGATGCCAACACGTTTACGGTGACGGCTACAGCCCAGGGTGCACAAGCCTCTGACAGCGAATGCAGCGTCATGACAATCAATCATCAGGGTATTCAGACACCAGACCCTGACACGACTCGATGCTGGCCTAACTGATTATCTACACACCCCATAATTGAACGTCTGAATCTACCGGATTCGCGAGTAACCCGGGGTGAGGAATCCCGTCAGGGCCTCAAAATATTTTACGGTTACGCAAAACTGATAGCTCTGTCTCGACTTGATCTAAAAAGCGGGCAATCCTTCTTAACCTACATGTAACACCGCCGTTACTCTCCTTATGGAGAGAAAACCTCATCAAGGATTCACACTGGTCGAGCTGATGGTCGCGCTTGCAATAGCGGGCATCTTGCTCGGTATCGGCGTGCCCAGCTTCAACCAGGCGTTGATGGAGAGCCGTATCAGCTCTCAATACAACGCGATGGTCGGATCCCTTTTTCTGGCTCGATCTGAAGCTATCAAAGGCCCGGGTGACGTTACTGTGTGCCCTCGCAAAGACAAGGGCTCGAGTGAATGCGGCGGTAAAACCGACTGGGATAACGGCTGGCTGGTCTTTCTCGACCGCACATCGGTACAGGGCGAGTCGGAGGCCAATATTGACCTCACCGACGAGATCATCGCTGTCGAGTCTGCTATCAAAGGCGCTAACAAGGTCATTGCCATCGGCTCACCCACCAATTCAGCCGGTGACGCTGAAGAAGTCGCTTTCGTCCGCTATACGCAAAACGGAGGTACATCCTGGCTGGGCGGCTCCGTGCTGGTTTGCGATACCAAACGCGGTTCCGCATCGTCAAGAGCGATCAACATCGTACTCACGGGTGATATTCGTCGGGGCCGGGTCAGTGCCGGTAACGATGCGCCACGTGATGTATTCAATCGCCCGATAAGCATCTACTGCCCCGAGCCGACATAGCTCATGCGCCTCACCAGACATCGCGGCAAGTTGCCTGCATCAGGGGGACGGCACTTCGGCTGTCAGAATCATCCCTGCCCGGCTAGTTCATCATCGCGCCAACAAGGCGTGGGGCTCATCGAAATATTGATAGCCGTTGTACTGCTGTCCATGGGGTTTCTTGCCGCTGCCCGCATGCAGGTTGAAGGTATGCGATTCAGCCAGAGTGCCTATCACCAGTCACAGGCGTATTTCCTTGCCAGCGACATGATCGATCGTATGCGCAGCAATATACCCGGTGTTTCATCCGGCTTTTACAGCGGAGTGAACACACGATCCGATGCCAGCGATCCGGGTTGCGAAGTCATACAGTGCAGCCCACTGGGTATTGCGCGCCAGGATCTGTACGACTGGAGCGCCACGCTGCACCCCCTGCAAGGCCTTAGCGGTTTCGTACCCGCATTGCCCGGAACCGCCACGACATCTGCCAGCGGTCAGATTATTGATCTGGGCGATGGTGTGTTCGCTGTTGTCATGCAGTGGAACGAAGTTGTCGGTGGCGAAGACACACAGCAGGACCTGCGCATTCAGTTCGCACTGGAGACCTTATGAACATGTATCGGGCTCTCAGAGGTATTTCGCTGGTCGAGTTACTGATCGCCATGACGCTCGGACTGCTGCTGACCTCAGGCATGTTTGCCGTGTTCGCCGGGAACAAGCGCAGCAGTGACCTGAATTCAGCCATGGCTGATATTCAGGAGAACGCACGGTTCGCCCTGGATAATCTGGCCAGCGACATTCGTATGTCCGGCTTTCAGGGTTGTGTGGATCTCAATCGCGGAAAAGCCGAGTTACTGGCGGCCAACCTGCCAACGACCGACCTGCATGCGACCGCTGCCATGGGCTCCATCATCAGCGAAGGCAACTTATGGTCTCCCGCACCTCCTTTGGGTTTTCAACCGGCCAATCACGATGCTATTCCGGGAACCCATGCACTGACACTGCAATTCGGATCACCGGCAACCTACCCGCTTGAGCAAGCTGTGGGCATCGGCGGTGTACCCGATCGCACCGGCCCCATCGTGGTAGATGTGACACCGGGTAATAGCCGCACCGAATTCAATCTGAGCACCGGCGACTTCGCCATTATCAGTAACTGCGTCGGTGCGGATGTGATTCGTGTCAGCTCGGTAGCCAAAGGTCTCAACACAGCCACTATCGGACACTCAGCGCCCTATAACACCAGCGGCGCACTGAGTTTTGACTTTGTCGACGATGAAAGTACCAAGTTCATGCGATTCATATCGCGGGTGTACTACGTTGGCGATACCGGCCTGACCAACGAGGAAGGGGACACGATCACTGCGCTGTACCAACAGTCTTTGCCCTACGGAGACCCCATTCTCAATCCGCCCACTGAACTGGTACGAGGTGTCGAAAACATGCGAATCGCCTTTGGTATTCGAACAGGTGCCGAAAGTCTGACCTACGTGACACCGGATGATCCTCAATACAATCCGCGGTTGGTGGAGAGTATACGTATTGGCTTACTGATGAATTCCTACGATCGCATCTCCCAGAGCGATGATGTTAATGCCTACGTGCTTTCAGGCCAACCCATCATGCCCAAAGGCAGTGCCGCAGCCAATGCTGCCGGTGAACATGAGGGTGACCAGCGCTACCGGCTGGCATTCAACACAACGGTCAAGATCAGAAATCGACGCAATTGATGTTCAAACCATTTCTAAGGATCCCGACAACTGACGTTATCTTGCTATGGAGTTGTTCAGTATGACTCGTAACACGACTCAACGCGGTGGCGCACTTCTGGTGGCCATCGTCATGATCTTCATGCTCTCAGTGATGGGTGTGTCAGTCATGCGCAGCTCGACGCTGGAAAAACGCATGGCGGTGAATGCCATTCAGTCTTCTGCCACTTTTCAAGCCGCAGAATCTGCCTCGAATCTTGCATTGAACGATCACGACAATCTCACCATTGCGCACAGCGCTGGGCTGGATAACCGCGTGGTGCTCGCTATCGATGAGGTTAACGCCGATATCGGTCTTGAGTCCCGCTCCACACTGGAGTATGTCGGTAGACGAGCAGCCGAAGGATTTTCTCTGGGTGAAGGATCCAGCAACTTCGAAAGTCTTTTATTCATTGCCAACGGTATCAGTGCCATCGATGCCGCACGGTCTCAGGCCAACGTGGAACAAGGTGCTTTCAGGATTGTTCCCGGAGAGCCGTAAGAACTGCCTCCAACCAGCCAACGTTCGTCATACACAGTTTTCCATTGATTTTTACGATGACCCTCGCAGAGGTATTCCCATGACCAGCACGACATATAAGGACAGGAGTCGCCTGTCGCGATCCAGTATCCGATCGATGACGATTGGATTCGTGGTCAGCTCAGCTTCCATCTTTGCACCTGTTTTTGCCGACGACACTGAGATTTTCTTCGGCCAGGTAGACCCGAATACCAACGTTCACCCGAATGTACTGTTCGTGCTGGACACGTCCGGCTCCATGAATGCCAACGACAGCGGGTACAGCGGCACCCGCCTGGAGAGAATGAAAAGCGCGTTGAATACCATTCTGGACAATTCCACGAATGTAAATGTCGGCCTGATGCGCTTCAACGGTTTTTACGGTGGGGGCTCTGTGCTGTATCCAGTCACCGGTATAGACGATCCGGTTTGTCCCAACAACGATTGCGGCGCTATCAGCCTGACGTCCCAGATCAGTCAGGATGATGATGACATGGAGCAATACCTCAGTAGCGGCAACATGACGCCTGGCGGTAATTACCTGAGCATGGGACAGACCGGCAACACTCCCCAACTGGTGGGTTATCGTTTTCAGGGCCTCGACATACCCTCAGGCGTCAACATAACGAGCGCTGTTCTGGAATTCACCGCCGTCAGTTCTGATAGTGGTGCAGCCGACCTGACCATTTTCGGTCACGATACCGGCGATGCACCCACCATTGGCACCACCAACAATTACCTGACCAACCTGCCCAGAACGTCAACAGCAAGCAGTGTGTCCTGGCAACCGCCGGCCTGGAGCGTTGGCAACGTCTACGAATCACCAGACGTCAGTAGCATCGTCCAGGAAATCGTCAATCGAAACGACTGGTGTGGTAGCCAATCGATGGGCTTCATTGTGGAAGGCAGCGGGGAAAGAGCCGCTTATTCCTATAACAACAGTGCCAGCCGCGCAGCAAGACTACGGATCACTTATGACTCGCAAAGTATTCCGGTTAACCAGGGATGTGTCAGAAAGTCTGCGCTGGCGCAAATCGATCACACCAGCGATGATGCGTTTGAACGCGTTAAGAATGGAAAAATTGTTACGGGTGGTAACAGACTGAATGTGCCACAAACCAACTGGAAAGCGGTCAATGAGACCGTCACCCGGCTTCGTTTCAAAGAACTGGCGATACCCGCCGGTGCAGAGATAGTCGATGCCTCCATTGAGTTTGAAGTAGACCAGAAACTCGGTGGAGCACTGGCTCTGTCATTCGAGGCTGAGAACACCGACGACGCTCCAGCACTAGTAGCCGATAACTATTGGATCAGCAACCGACCGGTTGTTGCCAACCCGGTTGTCTGGAACATAACCGAA
>CALLPU010000274.1 GCA_938016235.1 uncultured Granulosicoccus sp.
TCCATTCCAGGAATGCGACGCTCAGTCAAATCAAATTTAGGTTGAAACCATACTTCGAGCTCATTATTGTCCAATGCTCTGTTGAGATCCGATTCCAGCCGGATATAGTCGTGCGATACGTCATTGAGTGCTGCCGAGGCAAAACCGTGCGAGACCTTGTCTGGTTTAGATGCGGACAATATGCGCGCTTCGCTGGCCTTTCTGAACAATGCTATTGCTTCATTATCATCGGGTCCCGACAGCGCGATACCGATATTGGCTCCGACATATACGGGTTCGTTGCCAACGCAAAATGGTTGCGATAACAGACGCCTCAAACGAGTCACTACGATCATTGCGCTCGCGGAATCAACCAGATCAGACAACAATACCCCATATTCATTTGATGTAATTCGGGACATGCTATGCTCTTCGGTAAGCTCTGAGACGACGTCAGTTGTTCGAAGCCCCGTTTGCAAACGCTCTACGAATTCAACAATCAGTGCATCAGTTGCCGAATGCCCGAAACTGGACACTATACGTTCGACTTCACGCAGTTCGAAAGACAGAACTCCTACCATTGTGCCACTCCGGCTAGCACGTATTAGCTCTGTATCTACCCGTTGCAGGAACAAGGTGAGCATGGGTACACCGGTAAGCGCATCGAATTCAGACAATGACTTGATATACTGATCACGCTCACCCATCTGCGTTTCGAGTTCGATGATACGAGCCATCATGATGTCTTCATTGGATGGCTGCACGATTGTGGGCTTGTCGGGCTCACTCGATACGTCCTGATTGACAGACTCCGCAGAGCTCGCTGTGTAGATTTCCACTCGGTTACGCCCATGCTGCTTGGCTACGTAAAGTGCCTGGTCTGCAGCATCGACAAGCTCAGAACCTCCCGCCGGATCCCAGCTGAGATCGGCCACACCAAAACTTGAAGACAGCCTGGGCACCGCTAGCCGCGAACCGGATGCAGCGGCTAGTACTCCAACGCGTATGCGCTCAGCAACCGTTGCTGCAGCTTGTGCGTCAAGTCCAGGCAAGATCATGACGAATTCTTCACCACCATAGCGCCCGATAGTGTCCGTTTCGCGACAGAAGCGCTGCAGGATATCTGCGACTGCTTTGATAACTTCGTCGCCTACTGCATGCCCATAGTTGTCATTAACGCTCTTGAAGTGATCGATATCACTCATGATGCAGGCCAGTGAAGTGCCAGCTTCTTTCGCATTGGCGAAATCGAATTCCAGCTGCTGCATCAGCGTTCGTCGATTGGCAATGCCTGTCAGAGGATCAGTCGTTGCAAGCACTTCCAGTTCTTCGTTTTTCTGGCTGATGGCCTCTTTAGATAATTGTAACTCTCTCAGGGCATCTGAAAGTTTACGATTGCGATGTTCCAGTACAGTGAGATCGTCGAGTGTTACCAATACACCTCGCGAATCTGTATCGGATCCTACTGGAGCACAGCTCACAGAGAAAATTCTTTCGCTATGATCTGAAGCTGACAGTCGCAACTGCATGTCGGAAACGGCCAAACCACTGTGCAATGTGGTAGCCCAGGGAGCCTGCCAGTTCTCAGGTTCCTTCCATGGCCAGTTGTCCATTTTATGTCCAGTTAATTCGTGAGTTGAACTGTTTACTATTTCGGCGGCTGCCTTGTTCGCCAATACTATTCGCAAACGCTCGTCGAGTATAACGACACCTGCGCTAAATAGATCAAATGCTGTCTCGACACGTGCTGGTACTACTCGCCCCGGATCAAGTTGATTCAGTACCTTTCCCAGGAAGAGCAAAAAACTGACAAACGAGACTATCCCAATGAATGCAAACCATTGGAATTTGTCAGCAAGCATGCCATGGGCTCTATAAACTATATTTACCTCACCCCATTGAAAACTGTCTGCCAGGATAGGTAGATTAAGATGTGCGTATGCTGACAGTGAGATGTTCTCATCAAATGCCTCAGGATCTCCATGGCGTGCTATCACCGATCCGTCTGCCAGCTCCAGCGATGCGGCTACGACATCTTCATCAAACGTTACAAATCTTGACAAGGCGCGATCAACGGATTGACTATCACCAATGCTGGCATACACCGATAACTGAACTGCCAATGATTCTGCCGATGAAGTTCGAGCTTGTCGCACGGCGTCCTGGGTGTCTGAGCCAACGCCCAGGAAATCTGCAGCAAACAGGACGCTGAATATCATCAAGACAAGGCTAAGCGCAAGCTGTACTGGTCTTAGAAGAGTAGGTGGCAATGACGGAAGTAGTCTGCCCATGCGCTGAAAAAAGGACATATTGCTAGACACCGGAAGCTCGCCGACGGGATGTTTCATTTTTCCAGTCAGTCAATTCAGGATTCTGAACGCAATCTTCTATAGCGCCTAACTCTGTATCATCCTCTCGTATTCCACCCAGAAGTACTGGAATGGGGTCAATGGTTCTCCAAAGCGACATGGTTGACAAGGCAGCTGCAAGTAACACACGTGAGCTAATCAGCCACCCAGCAAGGCCAATACTAAAGACGACTCCGCCGACAGTAATGACCAGCGTAGATCTGCGATCTGTTGCATCTTCCTCGCTATCCATCTCTTGTATCGTATTCCGGATTCGATCAATCAGTTCAACCAGTTCTTGTGGCGTTGGTGGCAAATTCGCGAACACGATACTGCGTACAGGGGAGGGCGCTGGCTCTTGTCTTGTGGGTAAACTTTCTTCCAGCCTGTTTATAAGTGCTGAACTTTCACCTGTTGATTGATACGCAACTGGGAAATCGCCTGCAAAAGACTCCATGTCAACGAATTTGCTGGAAGAGACACCGAGTTCAACAACGAGCGCGGCTGCCTGGGGTTTAGCCGTTGTACTGGTAGCATCGGTTGTGGTAAGACTGACACTCACGTTCATGGGCGTGCCCAACGAAGCGGCTCGCTCTGACTCACCACCTGGCTCCGTTGGCAATGCTGCACCTAGTCCGGGTACTCCATCAGACAATGGATTTACAACAACAACCACACGTCCTATAGACACGAGACCTTGTGCGTCACTCACCGATACGATTATTTCGTAGTTTCCGGGTGTGAGATCCGAAGCCGTTATCAAACCAGTGGAATCAAGTGTTAATTTTGCTTCGAGATCATCAGATCCAATTGCTGAAACGATCTTGAATGCAATTTCATCGCCTGCATCAGGATCAACGGCCGTCAGTTGCCCCAATGTACCGGTAAAACCCTCTATCACAGTAAATTGCTCTTCGATAACGACCGGTTCCTCATTGACGTTAGTTGCTGATACAGTAAGCGGCATTCGAGTTTGCTGACCGAAGGTATCAGTTGCAACGATGTCTACTTCATAGTTGTTGTTAACGTCCTGGTCCTCAGGAAATTCGAAATTCAGAGGCTCTACAGGCCGAAGCACCCCGCTAGTTGCGTCAATTCTGAACAGCGCTGCATCGGGGCCTTCCAGTGAGAAACTGACTGTGTCTCCATCGACGTCAATTACGGTAACAACACCGGCAAAATTCATGTTCTCAGGAAGCTCCATAAGGCTACCCGCAATCACTGGAATTTCAGGCTCGCCAGGCAAGGTTCCTGGCACGATGCCGGGCTCAGTAACAATCACCGGTGCATCGTTGACCGATTCAACATCAATAGTTGCTAACGCAGAAGAGGTATTCCCGTCTGTATCTTCGATGCTATATTCGAATTGATCTGTACCGTTGAAATCTGTTGTGGGTCGATATTCGAGCATCCCGTTTTCAGTGGATTCGAGAATTCCATGTTCTGGCTGGCTATACATGAACAACTTGAGCGAATCAGTTTCTGGATCAGTATCATTCGCCAGTAGATCGGTTGCGGGAACGATTATTCGTAAGGTATCTTCTCTGGCAATCAGGTTATCCGCTACCGCAGTCGGAGGCTCGTTCACATTTGCAACGGTCACTGTCAGAATTTGTTCTGAAAATGCACCGTCAGGGTCAATTGCCCGGATCAGCAAATCATGAGAATTGCTTTCCTGGGAGTCGCGTGGAGACTCGAAATCTGGAGCGACATTAAAGGTCAAATTACCCGTTACCGAGTCAATAGCAAATAATGCAGCATCTCTGCCTCCTGCAATTGAGTAGGAAGGTTGGTCTTCGTCAACATCAGTGCTGGTTACTGTGAGCACCGTTACCTGATTTTCCTGCATAATCACGGTTGAAGCGGATGTAATTACAGGAGCTTCATTTACATCATCCACAGTGATTGTCAGCGTTTGCCTATCAGTCAGACCACCGCTGTCCGTTACCGTCACGTCGACAACATACGTGTCTTTTACCTCGTGATTGGGCACGCTGTTAAATGTCAGAACGCCCGTGTCCGCACCGATGGAAAATTCGCTCTGATCGGCTCCACCGGTCAGGCTGTAGGCTTGTGTATCGCCGTCATCTACATCCGTAGCAGTAACCGTGATTACTGATGTCTGGTTTTCGTTGACATTTACCGTCGCCGTCGGACCCCCACCGACACTGGTAATCACAGGTGCATCATTGACGGCGGTAATGTTGATTGTCTGAGAAGCAGAGTCTTCTTCACTCGATCCATCGCCGGTCAGACCCGGATCAGTACCGGTGTTACCACCGTCATTGACTGTGACGGTGAGGGTGGTTGTGGCTGATGGTGTATCGTTATTGTTGAGGTAGCTGATCGTGCCGGTACCACCGCCGGTTAACAGGTTGTTTACCTGGGCCACAGTACCGGTGATCACGACGGTGCCAGTGGCGTTGCCGCTACTTATCGATGTGCCAGAGTCGCCCGCCGCTACCGTCAAGGCACCTTCACCGACGGCCAGTGTTGCAGTCACCAGTCCCGAT
>CALLPU010000275.1 GCA_938016235.1 uncultured Granulosicoccus sp.
ACCAAAGGGATCCTCGCTATCTGGAGAAGGTATGGGCTGAGCCAGCGGATCCAGTGCAGGTGGACTGGCTGGTGGCAAATCGGGCGTTTCGTCGCGCGGTGCATCATCCAGCACCGGCGGGGTAAAGCCAGTGTCAGAACCAGTGTCAGAACCCGTGTCAGAACCCGTGTCAGAACCCGTGTCAGAACCCGTGTCAGAACCCGTGTCAGAACCGGTATCTGCGCCGGTACTGCCGGCCCCACCATCACCGGTGCCGGTTGTCGTACCTGTGTCTCCGGCTCCACCGTCGCTACCGGCTGTTGACGTGCCACCTCCAGTGTCAGTGCCTCCGGCGCCACCCGCGCTTGAGCCACCCGCGGTGTTGCTGCCAGTGCCGGTTGAACCACCGGGATCGTCGCTCGCCGAGGTGGCCGTGCCACCGTCGCCACCGCCATCTGCGTTGCTGGAGTTGGAATCTGAATCACACGCAGTCAAGGTCAGTGCGAGTAGCGCGGTCGATATAAGGCCGTGATGGTATTTCATTGATTTTCTTGTCATGTTTTGACGCCGGGTAGCTGCTACCCGAATTTCAGTAATGATGCCGCATGTTGTACGCGCAGCCGCCGGTTCGAGTCAAGGTAGTTTGACCGTGTATCCAGATCATCATGATTTGGTGTGCTGCGCCTAGTGTACTGCAACCTATAAAAGGCGCAGACAGCGAGTATAGTTCCTCGGCGATTTTTCTACTCGCCCCAGGAAAAATGCCTCGCCCGTACCGGCCAACTGTGTTCATCGGGAGCCACTTCCGTGCGCTCCACATCGCGCGCAATATCCTGCATTGACCGAATATTGTTCATGTGACCGCCCAACCGCTCGTAGTCTGAACGACGCAGAGTAAATTCTATGGGCGCTACCAGGGCGGGTGTCGGCACGTAACCAAAGGCGTTTCGTGGCATCTTCGTGACATCGGCCATAACCGTGATACCGCCACCTGGCCAGACATAGGCTGGAGCACCAGCACAGGACACATATGTCAATGCATCACGCACGGAACGGGTCAGCCGGACCGGATTCTCGGTGACCCCGGCTCGCAACGAGCCACCGGCCCCACCCATGAACAATACCGAGCAAAGCGATGGTTCGCAGTTTTCAGCGATCCGCTCCACCGACACTTGCAGCGCTTCAGGCAACACCGCAGGCTGAGGTCTCAGGTTTTCGTCCAGTTCAAAATATGACCACTGCTCGCCAGTCGTTGACACCATCAGTAGCCGCAATCCTGCCCTGGCCTGCGCCGGCTTGAAGTCATCAAGAATGCTCAATGGATCTTCGATATCCGTTCCACCCCATCCGGCACCGGGCTCTGCTACCTGAAAGTACCGACCCGGTGTTGATCGGCGACCTTTAATGCGAATGCCGGTCGGCAACATACCCAATTGCTTACCGGCCTGATGTTCGGATAGCACCCCCGTGATGTGATCATCGACAACAACAACCTCATCCACGTGCGGTTCCCATTGTTTCGCAAACATACCGATGGTGGCGGAACCACAGCCCACTCGCATCAGTTGTTCTCGAACACCATTGACAATGGGTGCTTGCCCAGCCTGGACAGTCAGCGCTGCACCTCCGTCTATCTGCATATCCACCGCTTCGCAGTTACACAGGTTCAACAGGGCATTGCAGGTGATTCGGCCCTCTTTCTTCGATCCACCCGTCAGGTGATTCACACCGCCCAGCGACAGCATCTGCGAGCCATACTCGCCCGTCATCACATGTCCCACCGCTTCACCATCCACACGCACCGTCGCTTGCTCGGGACCCAGGTGCCTGTCGGTATCGATTTTGACCTTGACACCGCAGTAGCTGAAGATCCCTTCGGTCACCACAGTGACCATGTCGACGTCATCGTAAGACTGGCTGACAATAAAGGGGGCAGGCTTGTAGTCCGGGTAGGTGGTACCAGCTCCGATAGCGGTGACAAACGTGCGTTGTCCACCGATGATGTCACCGTCCCAGCTCGCCTCGGCAACATCATTGTCGTCGCCTTCACTGGCAACCTGATCGACAAGGAACGGTACGGCACGTGCTTCAGCGTTGTCCATACGTTGAAGAATGGTGAATGCATCCACTCGTACCAGTTCACCGCCTTCGTTCGCGTATCGATCACAGGCGCCGGTACGGCCATCTTTTATGTAACACAGGACCGGGCAGGCATCGCAGCGAATCTTGCCATTGTCCTCTTGCTCTACAGCGAAACGAACCATGATCAGTGGGCGTCCCTTAGCGCATCGATAGCGGTTAATACCTTGTCGGGTGTGGCAGGCATATCGTGGATACGAGCACCGGAAGCATCTGCGATGGCATTCAGGATGGCAGGCGCCGTTGGAATCAACACGTGTTCACCAAGACCCTTGGCACCGAAGGGTCCATTTTTATCGGCCACCTCTACAATAATGGTGTCGATGGGAGGCACATCGCCAATGGTAGGAATCAGGTAATCGTGCAGGTTCTCGGTTCGGCCAGGAATGAATTCTTCCATTAATGCCAGACCGATGCCTTGCGCAACCCCACCATGAATCTGCCCTTCAACCAGCAGCGGATTGATCGCTCGACCTACATCATGCGCAGCCGTCAAGCGTTCAAGCTTGACCGTACCCAGTAACGTATCGACATCAAGCACCACCATCTGCGCCGCATAACCATACAGGGCGTAGGGTTCGCCCTGCCCATTTTCATCAAGAGGCTGCGTAGGTGGATCGTAGGATTCTTCTGCACTGATCACATAACCATTACCAGACAACGGTAAACCGGCCAAATCGATCACTGCCTGATCGGGCTCGCCTTCATTCACTGTCAATGTATTTGCATGCGATCGAATCGTGTGCAGCTCAACGCAATTGGTTAATCGGGAGATAGAATCGCGCAGCGCCAGCGCCGTCAGGCGTGCAGCGTTACCCGACACGAAGGTCTGCCGCGAAGCGGACGTTTTTCCAGCATCGGGCGTTATGGCCGAATCGGCACCCAAAAGCGCAACTGAGTCGATCGGTACACCGAGTGACTCGGCAAATATCTGAGCAATCACCGTATTGGATCCTTGCCCGATATCGACAGCACCCTGATGCAGGCACCAGACGCCATCACTGCGAAGTCCTGCCTTGATCGTCGAAGGATTTGGCAAAGAGGTGTTTCCACAGCCGTACCAGCCGCTGGCAATCCCTACGCCTCGACGCAGTGCGGAACCCGAAGCCTCTGCCTGATGATTAAAGTCCTGCGTATCCTGAAGCGCTTTGTGCCAGGAATCTTCCAACGCTGCGAGGCAATCCTTGATCCCGACAGAGTTGGCAAATTGCTGGCCCGTGACCGTTCGCTGTTGGTTGTCCAAAGCATTGAGCTGCCGAAAGGCCAATCGATCCATACCCAGTTGATTGGCAAGATCATCGAACAACGACTCTTGTGCTATCGCTGCCTGCGGCACGCCAAAGCCCCGGAATGCACCCGCTGGTGCACTGTGCGTGTAGACACCGGTTGTGGCCGCGCGGTAGTGAGGCGTGTAGTAAGGCCCAGAGGCATGAACAGGCACTCTGTTGGCAACGGTAGGCCCCCAGGATGCATAAGCACCGGTATTGAATGTGCCCTCGAAATTGAAACCGCTAATGCGTCCGTGTTCATCAGCACCGATATCTACTTGCATCAGCGACGGGTGACGCTTGGTGGTTGATTGCATGGACTCCTGTCGTGAATACGCGATGCGAACAGGCTGATCCAGCAACCAGGCTGCCAGTGCGATGTAAGGCTGGAAAGTAAGATCCAGCTTTGACCCAAAACCGCCACCCACAGCCGTTGGCACAATTCGAATCACCTCAGGATCAAGCCCCATGACTTGCGACAGAC
>CALLPU010000276.1 GCA_938016235.1 uncultured Granulosicoccus sp.
CCCGCCCGACACACCCAGCACCAGCTTGGGCTTGCCCACTGCCGCCATGCGCGTGGCCAGAGCATTGCTCTGGATCTCGAACATCTCCCAGCACCGGTTTGCCAGTGTTTTGGGGTCTCTGGGTAAAAACGGTGTTTTCGAGACGTGGCGAACCAGACCTTCAGCGGGTTGAGAGCGAAACGGCACAACCCGAAAGCTACGAGAGCAGGCTCGGGCGCAGTCACCGAATGTAGTGGTAGACCGGCGTTCAAACGCCAGGGCGTCGAGGTCGATATCCTGAACGATCAGCTGACCACTACGCTGAAAGCGTTGTGATTCGATCAGTACGTTCCCGTTTTCGCAAATAAACGCGTCAGCATCAAAACTGACATCCGTGGACGATTCACCGGGTCCGGCGGCAACGTACACGTAGGCGCATTTGCCACGGTCAGATGCGGACTGTGCCAGCATTCTGCGCAGTTCAGCTTTGCCTATGGTGAAGTTGGATGCGGACAGATTGCAGATGACGGTAGCGCCTGCTGATGTCTGGAAGCTGCTGGGTGGTACCTGAACCCAGAGATCCTCACACACTTCAACACCCAGCGTGAGTTCAGCTATGGAGCTTTTGAACAGTAAATCCAGGCCAAAAGGTGCAACGTGTCTTCCCACCTGCAGCGTTGCCTCTGGCATCACGTCCAACCCGGGTCTAAACCAGCGGGCCTCTTCAAATTCGCGATAATTCGGTAAATAGGCCTTGGGCACAACGCCGAGCAACTGGCCCTGGTGTATGACGGCTGCGCAGTTGTACAAGCCGTGATTGAAGCGCAAGGGAAGGCCGACGATAGCCACGGACTCCAGCGCTTCACCGGCATCAATCAACCGTTGCAGTGACTGTTCACAGGCGTCCAGCAGGGTGGTGTTCATGAACAGGTCTCGAACGCTATAGCCGCTGAGTCCCAATTCCGGAAACACGACCGCGTTGGCACCTGCCGCGTCGGCTTCGCGCCACAACGCCAGGGTCCTGTCGTGATTTGACTCGGTGTCTGCTATGGCTGCGGCCGGTACGGCAGCCGCTATTCGTGCATATCCTTTCATGGGTTCAGTATAAATCGCCGAGACGGACAATATACGGGCACAGGCCATGCCCAATGTTTCATTGACAGTTGTCGAGAACGGTTGACATTGTCCATTGAATCACGTTACCTGTGATGCCAGTCCCATAATGGAGGAGCAATCGCAATGAGTACACCGGCCGCCGAACTGGCACCCGACATCGCACCCAGTGCCGAACTTCAGGCAGTGGATCAATGGCTGGAGGCATTCAACAACGCGCTGAGTCAGGTTGACGCAGAAGCCACCGCAGAGCTGTTTGAGCCGGAAGGCTTCTGGCGCGACATGATCAGCTTTACCTGGAACATCACAACGATGGAAGGGCGGGACGCCATCAAGGATATGGTGAACAGTTGTGTCGCCGACGTGAAGCCGAGCCACTGGCGTGCCGAAGAGCCACCCACCGAAGCCGATGGCATCATCGACGCGTGGCTGACATTCGAGACAGCGGTTGCTCGCGGTCGTGGTCATTTGCGGCTACGTGAGGGCAAGGCCTTCACGTTGCTGACCACCATGGTTGAATTGAAAGGGCATGAAGAGCAGCAGGGAACAGGCAGGCCCGTGGGTGTGCAGCATGGCGCAGACAAGCAGCGGCAAACGTGGGCTGAAGCCCGGCAAGCAGAACAATCACGACTGGGTTACGAGGAACAGCCCTACTGTGTCATCGTGGGCGGCGGCCAGGGGGGTATTGCTCTGGGTGCGCGAATGCGGATGCTGGGTGTACCGACCATTATTCTTGAGAAAAACGCAAGGCCTGGCGATAGCTGGCGGAAGCGGTACAAGTCGCTTTGTTTGCACGATCCAGTGTGGTACGACCACCTGCCGTATATCCCGTTTCCTGAGCATTGGCCGGTGTTTGCGCCAAAAGACAAGATCGGAGATTGGCTTGAGATGTATACCCGCGTCATGGAACTCAACTACTGGCATTCCACGGAATGTGAAAGTGCCCAGTTTGATGAAGCGACACAAACCTGGACAGTTGTCGTCAAGCGAGAAGGGGCCGAGGTGGTGCTCAAGCCCACGCAGCTTGTCATGGCAACCGGTATGTCGGGTCGCGCTAACATTCCCACGCTACCCGGGCAAGAAAAATTCAAGGGTGAGATGCAGCACTCCAGCCAGCACCCGGGGCCCGATCAGTACAGCGGCAAGAAAGTGGTCGTCATTGGTTCTAACAACTCCGCTCATGACATTTGCGCAGCACTATGGGAGAACGATGCTGATGTCACGATGATTCAGCGCAGCAGCACGCACATCTGCAAGTCAGATACCCTGATGGATCTGGCGCTGGGCGATTTGTATTCCGAAAAAGCGCGGGCTAACGGCGTGGATCATCACAAGGCCGATCTGATTTTCGCATCGGTACCTTACAAGATCCTGCCAGCATTTCAGGTGCCGGTGTATGCCGAGATGAAGGAACGCGACAAGGATCTGTACGATCGATTGGAAAAGGCCGGATTCATGCTCGACTTCGGCGAAGATGGGTCGGGCTTGTTTGTAAAGTATCTACGCCGTGGTTCCGGTTACTACATCGATGTGGGGGCGTCTGAGTTGGTGGCCGACGGCAAGATCAAACTGAAATCCGGTGTCGCTGTTGCTGATTTCACTGAAAATTCCGTGGTATTCGACGATGGCAGTGAGCTTGAAGCGGATCTGGTGGTGTTGGCAACGGGCTACCAGTCCATGAACGGCTGGGCTGCTGAACTGATCAGTCAGGAAGTGGCTGACAAGGTCGGTAAATGCTGGGGTCTTGGGTCGGATACGCAGAAAGATCCTGGTCCCTGGGAAGGTGAACTGCGCAATATGTGGAAGCCGACGCGGCAGGATAATCTGTGGTTCCATGGCGGCAATCTGCATCAGTCACGCCATTATTCACAGTTTCTCTCGCTGCAGATCAAGGCCCGCATGGAAGGTCTGGATACACCGGTGTACAAGCTGGCGGATGTGCATCATCTCAGCTGATTTGAGTACCGGCGCATACTCAAAGGCACGCCCCTGTCTGGGTGTTCGCCCCGGTTCGCATTGAATCGTTTGCATGGCCTTTCGTGTTTGATGAGCGTAAGGCCATGCAGATGACAGCGTGAATCGGCATACCAGATTGCTGTGAGTGTTGGAACAGTGTTCCATCGCCTGATTGCGTGCGCAAGAATAACAGGGTGTCTGTTAAACCGCGTAAACGCAGAACCCGTTCAATACTTGACACAGGCTATGTGTCAGAACAGTATTCATGTCATGTCCCCTAACCAACGACACACGCAGCAACCCGGCAGACGGATTGTAAAGCGATGGCTTATCGGAACAAAGCACTAACCTGATGCCGGTATTTGCTACACGTTTTGTTCGCTTCGTTGATGCGATCAACTACCGGCTTGGCCGTGTCGTGATGTATTTCATCTTTGTGATGATCGGCATATTGCTCTGGTCGTCGATCTCTAAAACCTTTTTTCTACCATCGCTATGGACGTTGGAACTCGCTCAGTTCGCCATGGTGGCGTACTTTATCCTGGGTGGGCCTTATGCCATGCAAATGGG
>CALLPU010000277.1 GCA_938016235.1 uncultured Granulosicoccus sp.
GCACTCGACCAACCATTTCACGAGAGCAACCGACGATGCGGGCAATCTCCTGACGGGTGATGCGAATCTGCATGCCATCCGGATGAGTAATGGCATCGGGCATTTTGGCAAGATCCAATAGCGTTGAGGCAACTCGACCGGTGACGTCCAGGAAAGCCAGATCGCGTACCTTGATGCTGGTTTTTCGCAATCTTGCCGCCATCTGTGTGGTCAAGGCATAGAGCAGTTCAGGCTGCTCAGCAGATAGTCTGCGGAATTGGTCGTAGTTCATTTCAGCCAGTTCGCATTTGACGCGGGCAACAACCCAGGCGCTGCGACCGGAAGCTTCATCGAACAAACCCATTTCTCCGAAAAAGTCGCCGGCACTGAGGTAGGCCAGTACGATTTCTCGTCCGTCATCGTCTTCAATCACGACACTGACAGATCCGTCGACGATATAGTACAAGGTCTCAGGAACGTCACCATGATGAATGATGGTGGTTTTTGCCGGATACTGTCGTCTGTGGCTGCTTCTTAAAAACAAGTCCAACCATTCAACAGGCGGCGGTGCAATACGTGGCGCCAGCATTTTATGTCTCTCCGTACTCAAAGTTTGCGCAAGAACCGGGTGGGTCTCAGTTGACCGTCCAGGCTGTTTTTGTCTAACGTCAAACATTGATCGGCGGTGTTTTTGAATTCTTCAATAAAATCGGCGCCATTTCGCATGTCCGGTTTCGAACAAGAGGGTAAGTAACGTTGCACGCGCGAGTAAAATGGCTTGATCATATGAGCTTTGTTGGTGAGTCCGGCAGTGGCCATTCCGTTGTCATGGATGGTTCACCGGAACACGGTGGTCGAAATCTCGGTGTCAGGCCCATGGAGATGCTGCTTATTGGTCTGGGCGGCTGTACCGCATTTGATGTTGTGCTCATGTTGCAAAAGTCTCGCCAGAACGTTGTGGACGTTGAGGTGAGCCTGGATGCCGAGCGGGCAGAGGATGTACCCCACGTTTTTACAGCGATTCAGGCGCACTTCAAGGTGTGGGGGACAGATCTGAATGCCAAACATGTGGAGCGCGCTGTCAACCTGTCTGCCGAGAAGTATTGCTCGGCAACCAAGATGCTGGAAAAGAGCGCAGACATCACTTATACGTGGGAAATAGTCTCTATATAGGTGCACGCGACAAGTGCTGATAGAGGTGCCGCAATGGTGGGGAACGGTGTGTGTGCAGCCGCTGTGATGAGTATTGCCCTGCGTCTGCTGTTGCGCCCTGATGCGGTGGCAGATGCCGGAATACGTTAGGGTTATTCATCACACAACCACTTTCAATAATTTTGAATTGCGTCACAGTATTCTTCACCACTACCTGAGTTCGACTACCTCCCGGGGTCGGACCACGCCGGTGTAAATGCACCGCTACATTTACAGATAATGCAATATAACGCAGTTAAAGCGATGAATTGAAATGCCACCCCGGGCAACATGCGGTTTGTGCAGCGGGGTGGCACTGATCGAACGCGCGGTTGCTGTCAGAATATTGTCTACCTGGAGATTCAAGGCAGAGCGAACGAAAACAATTTTTTGCACTCAATTCAGGAGAAAGATGTGAACTGGCCCGTGCTTTGCAAATACATTGGCCACGCAAGTGAAGTTTTCTCCTCCATCATCCCTGAGATGATTTGCAGCGCGGCCTCTATGCCGCGCTGAATTTTTTCCACTTGCTTCTCCCCGAGTTTCCCCGCGAAAAGCCGAGTTTGATGCCGGATCCGAGTTCCGTCCGCCCGCATGCGGCTGTCGTGTTAACTATCCAGTGGGAAATGTGTGCCGGATGGTTGAGATTCGCTGAATCCTCCATTACAATGGCGGGCTAAGTTTAGACTACGCCCTACCGAGATATCCCCACCGTGAACAAGACTACCGTCAGCGCAAAACCTGCAGAGGTTAAACGTGAATGGTTCGTTATCGATGCAGAAGGCAAGACGCTCGGTAATGTTGCGACTGAATGCGCGCGCAGATTGCGCGGCAAGCACAAGCCGACCTACACACCGCATGTTGATACCGGCGACTATATGGTCGTCATCAACGCATCCAAAGTGGTTGTGACTGGTAACAAGGCGAAGAACAAGATGTACCACCACCATACCGGGTATATCGGCAATCTGAAATCCACCAATTTCGAGAAGCTGCAGCAGACACACCCGGAGCGAATCATCGAGCTGGCAGTCAAGGGCATGCTTCCCAAGAATCCGCTGGGTCGGGCCATGTACGGCAAATTGCGTGTATTCGCCGATGCCAAACACACTCATCAGGCACAACAGCCCCAGCTTCTGGAACTCAAATAATGGCTGCACAACAGTTCTACGGCACCGGTCGCCGGAAATCTTCTACAGCGCGTGTTTTCATGCACTCCGGAAGCGGCAAGATCGTCGTCAACAACAAGCCGCTGGATGAGTACTTCGGTCGAAAGACGGCACACATGATCGTTCGCCAGCCGCTGGAGCGAACCGATACGCTTGCAAACTTCGATTTCAAGATCACCGTCAAAGGTGGTGGTGGCAGCGGTCAGGCAGGCGCTATTCGGCTCGGCATCTCCCGTGCACTGTTGGCCTATGACGAGACGTTGCGTCCTTCATTGCGCGGTGCTGGCTTCCTGACTCGCGATGCGCGAGAAGTGGAACGCAAGAAAGTCGGTCTGCGCAAAGCGCGAAAGGCCACTCAGTACTCGAAGCGATAATCGCTTTCTACCGGGCTATCGCTGGATAGCTCAGGCAGGATCCGCAGTCTGGCGGATCAGCAAAAGAGCCCCGCATGCCGGGGCTTTTTTGTGGCAATCGAAAAACGCGTCTTGAGCGTGGGGTAACTGATCATGCATACGAATGCGGCTGACAGGCTTATAACGCTCATAACGCTAATAACGATTGACCTGACGGTTGTATCAGTGGTCGGGTAGCCATGCCATCGCGTACCATGAATACTTCCTGTAGCCTCCTTATACAAGAGTGTCATTGAGTGTACCGTTCAAGTTATGAATGCACCGCTGGTTAAAGATCCTCTCGAACTCCCTGTCAAACAACTTCGGGAGATCCCGTACAACTACACGTCTTTCTCGGATCGCGAGATAACACTACGTTATCTGGGCGAAGCGGGTTGGCTATTGATTCAGCAATTACGGGATGAACGTCGTACGGGACAGTCAGCTCGAATGCTGTTCGAAGTGTTGGGTGACATCTGGGTAATCGATAGAAACCCGTTCATCCAGGAAGATCTGCTGTGTAACAAGCGGCGGCGTGATGCGCTGGTTGGTGCCCTGAAGCACCGGGTTGAACAAATCGTGGAGCGTGCTACTCAGGATCCGCGTGTGGGAAATCTGATCACGCTGGCCACTCAAGCCATTGAAGCATTTCAGCAACGGCTGTCAGAGATGCAACGACTGCGCAAGGTGGTTATCCAGAACATGCGCGGTGCCACGCACCCAGACAACGTCAGATTTGATGGTTTGTCGCGTGTCTCCCACGTAACCGATGCCACTGACTGGCGGGTAGAGCTACCCTTTGTGGTACTGACCCCCGATTCGGAAGCAGAGCTCCCGGAAATCATCAAGCGATGCATCAACCTGAAACTGACCATCGTCCCCCGCGGTGGTGGCACGGGCTATACCGGTGGTGCGATTCCCTTGCATGCACGTACTGCGGTCATCAACCTTGAAAAACTGGATGCTCGCGACCCGGTAAGCCTGACTGAGCTGCCAGCCAGCGAGCAGTTTCCTCAGCGTCAGGTGCACACCATTCGCGTTGAATCTGGTGTGGTAACCCGGCGAGTGTCTGAAGATGCCGCTGCGAAAGGACTGGCATTCGCTGTTGACCCAACCTCGCAGGATGCGTCAACTATCGGTGGCAACATTGCGATGAATGCGGGTGGCAAGAAAGCCGTGTTGTGGGGAACCACGCTGGACAACCTGTTGTCCTGGCGCATGGTAGACCCGGATGGCCACTGGCTGGATATAGAACGGCTTGATCACAACCTGGGCAAAATTCACACGCAGCAGGTGGTGCGGTTCCGCGTGACTCGCACCGATGCGAAGAGCGGTGAAGTGATTGGTGACGCCTGGATGATTGAAACTCCCGGATCCAGTCTGCGGCAGCAGGGGTTAGGTAAGGATGTTACCGACAAGTTTCTGGGTGGATTGCCAGGTGTGCAAAAGGAAGGTTGTGACGGGCTGATTACGTCAGCTGTCTTCGTATTGCACCGAATGCCAGACCACGTTCGCACGGTTTGCATGGAATTCTACGGGCGAGATTTGCGTCAGGCCGTGCTGGGTATCACTGAGGTCAAAGACTACATAGACCAGACCGCTGGCATTGAGCTGGCCGGCCTGGAGCATCTTGATGATCGTTACATCAAGGCGGTGAAGTACAGTGCCAAGGCGGCTCGAGGGGAGTTGCCCAAGATGCTGTTACTGGCCGACATTGTCAGTGATGATGCTGATCTGGTAGGCAAGGTTGCTTCCGGTATTGTTCAACTGGTTAACCAACGTGGTGCGGAAGGTTTTATCGCCGTCAGCAGTGAGGCGCGCAGGCAGTTCTGGGCGGCCCGGTCGCGCACGGCGGCCATTGCTGCGCATACCAACGCCTTCAAGATCAACGAAGATGTGGTGATTCCGTTGCCGCGGCTGGCGGATTACAGCGAAGGTATTGAGCGTATCAACATCGAGCATGCGTTGAGCAACAAGCTGACAATGCTGGATCAGGTACGTCGGTTGCTCTCGTCCAGTGATGTGCATGCGCTGGTTGCACTGCCGGGTGACGATTGTGAAGAGAGCACGGCCATTGTGCAGGGAGTACTCAATGCAGCGCTCTCCACGCTGGATGACGTAGCCAGTCGCTGGAGTGATCTCTACGATCAGCTTCGCGATTCTGATGAGCAATTCCTGAGCGCCCTGCGTGAATCCCGTGAGCCAATAGAGACGAATGAGTGCATCCAGGCATTGCTCAGTCGAGACGATGTTATCTCTTACCGCAAGTCTGTAGAGAAACCCCTTAAAGAGAGATTCTCTGGAAACCGCTATCAACGGCTGTGCAAGAAGCTGGATGATATCCACGCCCAGTATCGCCCGCAGCGCTTGTTTGCGGCGTTACACATGCACGCCGGGGACGGAAACATTCACACGAATATTCCAGTTAATTCCAACGATTACACCATGATGCGGCAGGCGGAAGGCATCGTTGACCGTGTCATGGATCTGGCCAGATTGCTCAATGGTGTTATATCCGGTGAGCACGGCATCGGCCTGACCAAGATCCAGTACATGGACGAGTCAGTGGTACAGGCTTTTGCCGACTACAAAAGCGTGGTCGATCCGAACGGACACTTCAACAAGGGCAAACTGATGCCTGGCTCCAGTTTGTCGAATGCGTACACACCGTCACTCAGGCTGGTGCAGCAGGAAGCTCTCATACTGGAACAAAGCGAGCTCGGTTCGCTCAATGACAGCATCAAGGACTGCTTGCGTTGCGGCAAGTGCAAGCCGGTGTGTGCCACGCATTCGCCCGGTGCGAATCTGCTTTACTCGCCACGCAACAAGGTATTGGGGACAGGCTTGATCATCGAAGCTTTCCTGTACGAAGAACAAACACGGCGAGGCCTGTCCATTCGTCATTTTGATGAGATGAATGACATCGCTGACCACTGCACGGTCTGTCACAAGTGTCTCGCACCATGCCCGGTGGATATCGATTTTGGTGAAGTGTCCATCACCATGCGCAAGATTCTCAAGGATCGCGGGCAAAAGAATTACAGCCTGGGCACCAAGGCATCCATGGCCTTTCTGAATGTCAAAGACC
>CALLPU010000278.1 GCA_938016235.1 uncultured Granulosicoccus sp.
CCGATGGGATCCTCGCCGGGCCAGTACTTCTCGGCCATGGTCTCATCGACGATGACGACGCGCTGCGCTCAACGTCGAGTCCGCGTGCTGCCACATCGGTGGCCACCAGAATATCCAGCTGGCCACGCTTGAGTTTTTCGACCATCTGCTCACGCTGTTTTTGAGCCATGTCGCCGTTCATGGCAGCGGCGGTGAATCCGCGAGCGATCAGTTTGTCGGCTACTTCTACTGTGGCCGTACGTGTGCGCACGAATACCAGCATGGCATCGAACGTCTCGGCTTCCAGAATTCTTGTCAGCGCATCAAGCTTGTGCAGGCCGCTGACCAGCCAGAAGCGTTGTCGAATCGTGGCGGCTGTGGTCAACCGGCCTTCGATGGTGATCTCAACGGGATCAGTGAGATGCTTTGCGGCGATACGTCGGATAACCGGAGGCATGGTTGCCGAGAACAACGCCATTTGTCGTTTGGCTGGCGTTTGTTCAAGGATCCACTCCACGTCATCAATGAAGCCCATGCGCAGCATTTCATCGGCTTCATCCAGAACCAGTGTTTTCAGGTTATCCAGCTTCAGAGTGCCTCGACGCATGTGGTCCATGATGCGCCCGGGTGTGCCTACCACAATATTGACGCCGCGGTTCAACTGCTTGATTTGGCCGGTGTAATCCTGACCGCCATAGACAGGTAGCACGCGCAGGTTCTTCATGTGCTTGGCGTATTTACTGAACGCCTCTGCAACCTGTATGGCCAGCTCTCGGGTGGGTGCCAGAACCAGCGCCTGAACACCCCGTGCGTTCAAGTCCAGCCGGGCCAGTATGGGTAGCGCAAAAGCGGCCGTTTTGCCGGTTCCGGTGGGTGCGTGCCCAAACAGGTCTTTGCCCTCCAGCAGGGGCGGCAGGGTGCGCGACTGGATGGGAGTGGGGGTCTCGTAACCGACATCTTGAACAGCACGCAAGAGTGCGGCGGGTAGTTCAAGTTCTGAAAAGTGCGTTATAGCGTTGGATTCCGACATGGCGGGAGCTTACCGTGTTATGGCAGGCCTAGGTGGCAAGCTTGCCTGAATATTGAAGCGCGCCGTATTATCCGTTCATCACTGATGAGAGCGAATGTCACATGAATTACTGGCTTTTCAAATCCGAGCCCGATGCATTCAGTATTGATGATCTGTATGCCATGAAGGGCAAAAGAGACCATTGGGATGGAATTCGAAATTACCAGGCGCGTAACTTGATGCGTGACGAGATGAAAAAGGGCGATATGGGGTTCTTTTATCACTCCAGTTGCAAGGTGCCTGGCATTGTAGGCGTCGTTGAAGTGGTTAAGGAGGCGTACCCCGATCACACGGCCTGGGACCCGAAGTCCTCCTACTACGACCCCAAATCCAGTGAAGAGAACCCACGCTGGTGCATGGTTGATGTGAAATTCAGGCAGAAGTACGACGAGGTGATTTCCCTGGAACGGCTGCGAACAGTCAAGAGGCTCGAGGGGATGGTGTTGTTGCAGAAGGGGAGTCGCCTGTCGATTCAACCCGTAACCAAAGCGCACTGGAACGTCATCACAAAATTAGGGCAGTCATAGCAGCTGGTTGGCCGTCGTCCCAGGTAATACACCGTGCATGTGGGCGGTGATGCTGTTGATGCGTAACGTACGAAGCGTTCGCTGATACCGACAGGTATTCCTGCGCGGCGAAGGAGCGCAGCTGTCCGAGTAACCCATAGCCCCGGCTTGCGTATCAAGCATTCGCGCTGTGGTGCCTATAAGTGTGATTGGAAGTGGGTAAACCAACACAACTCGGTTTCACAGCGATGCGAAAAGACATAATTCTATGGCTAATAGCCGGAATCTGGCTGGTGTTGTTGAGTGGCACGTTATACGCCATGGCGGAATACGGATCCTCAGCAGGTGAATCAGGATCGGCTCCGCAGACCTGGCCTGTTACCGCCGTGGCCGGGCTGGAAACCCATCAGAACAAACCAACACTGGTGCTCTTTGCACACCCGCTGTGTCCGTGTACACGAGCTACCTTGTGGGAACTTGAAAACATGACGAACAGACTGCATGGCCTGTTCAAGCTGCATGTCCTGTTCTATCAGCCTGATGATACCAGCGCAATGCCAACTATCTGGGAGGCTTCAGATCTCAGAGAGCTTGCAGGACGTCTGCCTGACACGCTCGTGCACGATGATGTTGACGGTGCCATAGCCAGCCACTTCGGCGCTTACACCTCGGGGCAGGTGTTGCTGTACGACAGCGTAGGTCAGCTTCAGTTTGCCGGTGGTATCACGCCTTCTCGAGGACATGTCGGCACCAACCCAGGCAGCGCGGCTGTGATCAGTGCCATCCTCAGTGACGATAACGTAGATCCTTTGCAGCCTGCACAAAACCCGGTTTACGGTTGCAGCCTGCATGCTGCTGACGCTGATGATCGAAAGTTCAGTCCGGTATTGGATGACGATATACGTACACGGCTCCTCCCCGCAGACGTTTGAATACTTGAAGACTGCTCCGCTACATGACGTGGCTTATTAACCTGCAAACAATACTCATGAACACTGATAACCCGCCAGACATGCTGTCGAACAAGGTCACTGAAATTCAGTCTGAAAAGTCTGACCGGTCCATGACTGAGGAGCAGCAGGCCGCCGCCAGCGGGCTGTACCACAGAGCGCGCTTCCGGTTTCATCAGAAAGTAGACAAGGTATTCCTGTTGCTATTGTGCGTGCAGTGGCCGATAGCGGTGGGTTTGGCGATTTTCATGACGCCCTATACGTGGGCAGGTCCCGCCAGTGCGGTCCACCCACATGTTTATGCATCCGTAGTGATTGGGGGCCTGGCAACGCTGTTTCCTGCCTGGCTGGTCTGGAAGCACTCCGGTGAAGTGCTTACGCGTCATGTGGTAGCGGCATCGGCCCTGATCTTTACGGCATTGTTCATACACTTGTCGGGTGGGCGGGACGAAGCGCACTTTCATGTATTCATCATGCTGGCATTCTGCGCCTTGTACTTCGACTGGCGTGTGTTGATTACAGCGATGATTGTGGCTGTTCTGGATCATGCACTACGTGGCGTGGTCTACCCGATGTCTGTGTTTGGCGTTTTGGAAAGTCCTTGGTTTCAAATCATCCGACATGCTGGCTGGGTGGCGTTTGAAGGCTCAGTGCTGATCTACGCGGCTGTGCTGATTGACAAGGACAAGCGCAAAGCGTCTGAACACCTGGCTATCAGCCAGTTCCGGGAAGTGCAGATCAACAATCTGCTCAAACAGAACGAGCAAGTGTCTGCTGAGAGAGAAGAGCGAGAGCTTGAAGCCAGAAAACTGGCCGAAGAGAATCGCATCTCCGAGGTCAAACTCAGAGAGGCAGCAGAAGCCTCGACACGTCGAGAGAAGGAGGCAGCCGAGAGTCAGCGGCGTCAGGTGGATGCTCTTCTCGAGAGCGTTAATCAGGCTGTGTCGGGTGATCTTAACGCGCGTATTACGGTCAAGGGTGATGATGCCATTGGCCAGATGGGGCTTGGTCTGGAGCGTCTGTTGAATGCCCTGAGTGCAAACTTCAGCGAGATCGGAGCTAACGCGCAGACACTGACCAGTGCGGCCAACGAGTTGATGTCCACCAGTCGAGTGCTGGGACAGGATGCGATAGAAACGTCAGCCCAGGTTGAGCGTGTGTCGGGTAGTGCGAACAGAATCAACAGCGGCGTGCAAAGCACCGCCTCGTCGACCGAGCAGATGAATCTGGCAATACGCGAGGTATCCCGATGTGCCTCGGAAGCGGTAACCGTGGGCCAGGACGCTGTAACGCTGGCTGATCAGGCGAATACCACAGTACAGCAGTTGGGAGAGTCCAGTTCGGGCATCGGCAATGTGCTTAAAGTGATTACATCGATTGCGGAGCAGACCAACTTACTTGCCTTGAATGCCACCATAGAAGCTGCGCGGGCAGGCGATGCGGGCAAAGGTTTTGCTGTGGTAGCCAATGAGGTGAAGGATCTGGCGAAGGAGACCGCCAAGGCAACCGATGAGATATCTTCCAGGATCGCAGCGATACAGGCTGATGCCGGTAATGCTGGCGATGTCATCGCACAGATTGCCGATATCATTCAGCAAATAGATGGTTATCAGACAACGGTAGCGGCGGCTGTAGAGGAGCAAACCTCAACGACGCGGGAGATCAGCAATAATCTGGCAGCCAGTGCAGAGGGAAGCGCTGAGATCAGTGGGCATATTGCCGATATCGCGGCGAGAACCGATAGTGCGAAGGCATCTTCTCAGCAGGTACAACGTTCCGCAGAGTCGCTGGGAGACATCGCGGCACGACTGCAAAACCTGCTGGACGTCTATTCGGCGACCGGTACTGGTGCGCCTCAGCTGAGTATGGTCAAAAACGGTTGAGGTGCGTCAGGCGGTAACGCGTGAGTACGCTGTTGCTGTAGTCGTCGGCACCTGATCTTGTCGACGCTGCAGGAGTTCATCCAGTACGGATACTTGCGCTGGGTGCTCAAAATAGTGGCACTCACAGACTAACGGTGAACAATCACACTAGGCCGTTGAGAGAGCGCTTGAACGATGTTCTTGCGGACTCAGTCCACGCGCACGTTTGAACGCAGCACTAAACGCGAATGGTGTGGCGTAGCCAACTTTTTCCGCAACGGTACCTACCGTTTCGTCCGGTTGGCATAACATGTCGGCCGCAAGCGCCATTCGCCAGTTCTTCAGAAATGTCATCGGTGGTTCGCCAACCAGATCATGGAACCGTCGCGCAAGCGATGCACGGGATGCGCCCGATTCAGCCGCGAGCTTATCCATCGTCCATGGGTGGCCAGGTTCGTCGTGCATGAGTCGAAGCGCGCGCTCAACAATCCGGTCACTCTGGTTTCGCCACCACTCTGGTGTGCTTGAATCCTGTTGTGCGAACCAGGCCTTGAGCACCGCAGTTACCAGCAGATCGAGTAAGCGATCCAGTACGGCAGCCTGACCGGGTTCATCCTTTACCACTTCTTCGCAGAGCAACGGAACAAGCGGCGATTCCCAATCCGTACGCGACAAAAATAATACGCTCGGCAACGCCCGTAACAGACGATCACTAATATCGCTGAGATGCTCGTAGGCGCCCACAAGGAATACCGTCGAGCCATCTGGATCGTTGCCCCATGTTCGTACGCCATGCGTCATTTCTTCCAGCACGGAGTTTCCGTCCAGGTCGCAACAGCGCTGGCCCGGGTAAACAGTGACGATAGGATTTGTCGTGGGCGAGTCGGCGACATTGTAGTGGTCTGGCGCGCGGGTAACGGCAATGTCCCCCGGGCCGATCCGCACCGGATTACCGTCATCGGGCACCACCCATGCCTCGCCCGTCACGCCGGCAATCAGCGTCAGTGGTGATTCGGCGAGAATTCTCAGTGACCACGGTGAGCTCATCACCGTACGTAGCGCGAAGGCTCCGCGCGCGCGGGGCGCATCCAATAATCCACCTAATGTGTCCATAGGCCAATCTTAGACGAATACGTATGAATCTGATCGAACCTAGCATGGTGCGTCAAGCGGATCACCCGTAGCCTGAGTTGTGTGGAATTCAGCCAGTTCGGCAACCGCAAACTGACACAATCAGGAGAGCATCATGAAAGCACAAACAAGCACTTTCGGAAATCAGGACGGCATTACACTGGTACTGGGCGGTACCGGCAAGACGGGGCGTCGCGTCGCAGAAAAACTCGAGCAACGGGGTGTTCAGACGCGCATCGCGTCTCGCTCGGCGAACCCTTCATTCGACTGGAACGAACCAACTACCTGGGATGCCGCCCTTGAAGGCGTCACAGCAGCTTACATCACATACGCTCCGGATCTCGCGATACCAGGCGCTACAGGTTCGATCAGGGCGTTTGTGGAGAAAGCGACCTTGCGCGGCGTCAAACGCATGGTGCTTCTATCGGGCCGCGGCGAGGAAGAGGCTCAAGCGTGTGAGCGCATCATTCAGGAAGCTGACGTCGAATGGACCATCGTTCGTGCAAGCTGGTTCATGCAGAATTTCTCGGAAGGAGAGTTCCTCGGCATGGTGATGAACGGTGCGATCACCCTGCCCGCCGGTGATACCCCTGAACCGTTCGTTGACGTTAATGATATCGCCGATGTCGCGGTTGCGGCATTGACGGAGGAAGGACATGCCCATGAGATCTATGAGGTAACCGGTCCACGCATGTTGACCTTCAGCGAGCTGGCCAATGAGATTTCTCAAGCTGCCGATCGAGACGTTCAGTTTATTCAAATCCCGAAAGAGGCATTCGCTCAGGGCATCGCCGAATCAGGCGCACCGGAAAACATTGCATGGTTGTTGAACTATCTGTTCGAAACGGTCCTTGATGGTCGCAACGCTTACATCTGTGATGGCGTCAAGCGTGCGCTGGGCCGAGAGCCCACCGACTTTGCAGAGTATGCAAAACGCGTCGCGGCTCGTGGCACCTGGGCTGTCACTGACGACGAGGTGGCCGCATGAATACGGTTGTCACATCGGTTGTTGTGCTTGCATTGCTCGGCTCGGCATTGATCGGTGGCGTCTTCTTCGCCTTCTCTAGCTTCGTCATGAAAGCGCTCGCGCGAACGCCCTCTTCGGAGGGCATCGCCGCGATGCAGTCGATCAACATCGTCGTACTGAACCGCTCATTTCTCGTCGCGTTCATGGGTACGGCGGTGCTATCGCTTTTTGTTATGGGCCTTGCCTTTAACGTGTGGGGTACACCTTCAGCGCTATACTTCCTGTCGGGTGCACTCCTGTACCTCGTCGGCACTTTCCTTGTTACCGGGCTTGGCAATGTCCCGTTGAACGACCAGCTGGCTGCAGTGTCTGCCACCGATCCCGCCGCCACTACCGTGTGGGAACACTATCTGGATCGGTGGACGCGACTTAACACGATACGTACTTCTGCGGCGATGGCAGCTGCACTCCTATTCACCCTTGGTCTTGTGCAAAGCGAGGTGCCGCATGTCTGAGTTACTGGACCAATGCGCCAATGCACCGCTGAGAATATTCCTGGATGAGCACCAGCCGATCGGCTACTCCTCTTTGAGCAGTTTTTCAAACAGCGAGTCTGCAGTCTTGACGAAGCCCGGGATATCTTCCTGCCACTTTTTGTTGAGTTTTTCGTTATAGTTCAGATACAGCTTGCCGTCGACCACCGTCCATTGGTCGGGCTCGATCTTGACCAGACTCTCCTGAGCCACGCCATAGGCGCAATAGCCGCCGTACTGCGGAGCGTATTTCTCCGGCTCTGCAATGAATAGATCCAGGTGTTCCTGAGTGGAAAACTTCCAGGTGGCACCTGACCACTCGGTGGAATACTGGTCACTGCCTTCCACAGGCTTGCTCTGGGTAAAGTAGGCCACGGTGTCGTATCCGCGTATGGCGATACCGTTCGGCTCGTATCCGAACAGGCCTTCTTTTTCCAGTGTATTTATGCGTTCAGCCGCCATGACACTCGCTGTCATCGACAGCATCAGTACGGCAGAGCTCAGTAGACGTTTCAGGTGTTTCATGGTGTTTCCGGATGATGGGTTAATGAGTGAGTTTCGCTGTCTTTGAGGCGGTTAGTGCCAAAAAGTTTTATAACTATTTGTAGTCTGGCGCCAGGGTTTGGGACATTTCGCGGTGTTGAACAAGATATCCCTTCACAATTCGGGTAGAACTCGAGCCGCCAGGCCCGATCTGGTCAACTGACCGATTGCACGTTTTGCGCGCCATTCGCGCAACCAGAGCAGGCTGGCAAACAGGCTCAGGACGAAAAGCGTGATTGCCCAGTAGGGAAAATTCGCTCCGCTGCCGCGAAGTTTGAGCATCACGGCGCTCCACCAGTGATCGTTCAGCGCAATATCCGCCAGTAAATCAGCACGATCCGGCAGTCCCACATTGATTCGTCTGGCCGGGATGATCGCTTCTTCGGCTGTGTCACGGGTCGTGTCATGCCAGACCACTCTGACCGTATCCAGAAATACCGGAATCGGGCTCTGGGCAACCATGCGAAACGTGAATGTGGCTGTGGCTTCTGGACTATTGCCCGTCAGCTGTTCCGTTCGAGTTTGTTTGATCAGGGTAGTACTGAGTGCGCGGCTTTCCAACGGCACCACGTCGGGCAGATGGCTGGCCAGCACGCCGTTGGCTGTTAACGTGATGGTGCGCAGGATTTCGTCGCCGGCGGAGAGCTCTCTGGGATCTTTCGACCAGTCATCGACCAGTGATACTCCCGTGGCCGGTAACCACCAATCAGACACCGACGCCGCTGCTTTTATCTGAATCTGCTGATCCGGGGTCTTGCGATCGAAAGCAGCTCGCTGGGTTCTTGAGCGAATGGCTGAGCCTGTCCATTGAATACCGTCGATCGTCAGTGCGCCGGAATGCTGAGCAAACAGATGGTAGCGCCACGAAATGACGCGCCAGCGATTGTCCGTATCCTGCCCCTCGACCGTGCGGCGTTCTTCAAATTCACTCAAGACATCGAAGCCGTGAAACGAGGGCAGTGTCAGTGATTCCTCGGTAATGGGATAGCGATGCTTCAGGATGATGTCGGCGACCATGTGTTGTCCGACGTAGGGTGTGTTGATATCGGCAGATGCCGACTCTGTGATGATCTGATTATTATCGAGTGTTAACTGCATCGTGACTTGCAGATCATCTTCATCGGGTTGCCAGTCGGTGTCGGCAGGTGGCAACACGTTGATGATGACGGTGTTCGAATTCACCGCGCCTTGCGAGGTAATGCCATTCAGTGGACCGAAGAAGGCTCTACCTTCACGACGAGGTACAAACTCCATGCGGCGCAGCTTGACCTCAACCACGCGTTCATCAATGACCGCTATGCGGGTACCCGTGGTTTCACGAAGCAGATCAGCATCTTTGAAAAGACTGCTGACATCCAACGGCTCCACGAGCCCCACGGCCTCAACTTCCAGAATCACGCTGTCACCCAGGTAGACAGCCTCGTTGTCACTGATCAGTGTGATTCCGGGTTTGACCGTGGCAGCATGGACCATCCCTGCTATCAGACAAAGCAGGCATAACAGCCCCTTGCCGAGTGTCGTTTTGCACAGAGTGGTGCGCGTGCTCACCAGCTGCTTCCCCCTTCAGGTGCAGTTTGCCCGGCGGCGCGGCGGCGTTTCTGCTCCAGTTTTATTCGCCGCTGCAAGTATAACTGCGAGTCATGGTTAATCTGATTGAGCCATTGTGTGGTGGCTTGTTCGTTCTCCAGCGAACTGCGTAACCCTGCTGCCTGGGAATCGGTGGTTGGTTCGTCGGTTTCCGATCCACCTGACGGGCGGCTGGCTGGTTCCTGATCGCTGGTCTCACCGTTGACTGCGCCGCTGCCATCCTGCTCTTCTGATGCGTTTTCTTCGCGGGAGGCTTCGCCACCTTCACCGGCAACTGCGTCTGCCTGTGTGCCCATGGTCTGTTCTCCCGCGTCCTCGGATTCGCCGGTGGGTGTTTCACTGACGTCGCTTTGTTCCTGACCCCCCTGGCCCTTACCCTGTTCGTCTGGCTTTTCTTCCGAATCCAGTTGTTCTATTTCATCGCCGGTGGGTTGGCGGCCGCCGCGCTGTTGTTGCTCATCCTCTTCTGCAAGCAGCTTGCGCATGATGTCGGCATTGTGACGGGCGTTATCGAGCTCAGGATCCATGGACAGGGCTTGCAGATAGGCATCCAGAGCCAGCGCGTAATACCCGAGTTTGACGTAACTGTTGCCCAGGTTGTACACCGAGACAGGATCGTTGGCACGAACGAAGGCTTCTGCAGCACGCCACCATTGAGATGAGCGATACAAGGCCACGCCTTTCCAGGCTGGGTCCGTGAAAATTTCACCAGCACGAGCATAGTCGCCTTGCTCAAAGAGCCGGTGAGCCAGCAAGTTATCGTCGCTCGGCGTCGCCGTTGATGTCATGATCAAGGCGCCGGCCAGCACCGTCACGATCCACCCGCTACACCTGCCTGTTTGAGGTGTAAATGGCACGTTCATCGGTTTGCTTCCTGTCTGAACAGCCAAAGCATCAGCGGTATGACCAACAGCAGAATCCAATGCGACTGTTGTCTCCAGACCAGCGCTTGCAGTTCGCTGTGTGTGGATGCGCTTGCCTGTTGTTGAAGGTTCAATGCATCGTAATCCACCGTACCGAATCGGTTGGCTATCAGATACCTGCCGTTACCTGCCTTTGCCAGAGCGCTGACACTCTCTTCATCGACAACAAGCTCGGCAGGGGTATCGTCATTACCAGACGCGTTGCCGGCGGTACCAAACACCAGAACGTCCAGACGGTGGCCTGCGTCGGCAAGATAACGTGCGGCGGCCAGGCTGCTCTTGCTGATGCCCCCGGAATCGCCGAGAACAAACAGCCTGGCCTGTATGAATTCACTGTCCTGAACAACGGCGGTTGCTAACGAGAGCGCGCGTGCCAGGTTTGAGCCCTCCGTTGGCAGTACGCCGTGCTCCAGCAATGCCGCATGTTCGTTGTAAACCGATAGATCGAAAGCCGGAGGTGCCACGAGAAAGGCATCACCGGAAAACAGGATCAATGAAATAGGTCTTGCACCTGCCTGTCTGGACAATTCGCTCAGTGCCAGACGCATGGCGCTTAAACGCGACGGCACCACGTCGGATAAGGTCATGGACCGGGAAACATCAGCCAGCACAACCCAACCGATGCTGTGTCGCCAGGTATCGTCATCACTTTGCCTGAGCACCGGTTTGCACAGGCTTAATGCCACAAGCGCAGCAGTGAGCACGGCGATATTCCAACTCAGCCTGTTCTGAGCTCTGCCACCCAGATACGCAAACACCGGTTCTGCTATGACCCTGTCCCAGTCACTGCGCGCGGATACCTGTTTCAACACCCATGAGGCTAGCAGTAGCAAGAGCGCCGCGACAATCCACAGTGGTTGTTGAATAACCCAGGGGCCCAGTTGCCAGCTCATGCTCGAGCCCTTTGCAGCAGTGCAAGAGCCAGCAGGCAAAGCAACAACAAACAATGCGGCCATAGCCTCAGATCCTGCCGGAGAATAACCGGTGGCGCAGCGACTTCTGCTTGCTCCAGCCTGTCGATTGCAGCATAGACCTGACGAAGATCAGCCAGCGTTCTGGCTCGGAAAAAAGTGCCCTTCGCTTTCTCGGCCACCGCTTTGAGCGTGGCTTCATCCAGATCAGCCGATTGTGCTATCTGATAGCCGCCACGCTCTGTATCCTCGCTGCCCAGCGCGATGGTATGAATGCGTATACCCAGGCTCACAGCTAATTCGGCAGCGCTTTCCGGTTCCACAGAACCTGCGTTGTTGGTGCCATCCGAGAGTAATACAATCGCCTTGTCAGTGGCTGGATCTGACTGAAGGGTCTTGATGGCGAGGCCAAGAGCATCACCAATGGCGGTTGAGCGACCCGCCATGCCAATACCAGCGCTATCCAGAATACTGCCTACCGCTGCCAGGTCAAAGGTTAGCGGTGAGGCGATAAAGGCCTCCTTGCCATACAGCACAAGACTCAGCCTGTCGCCTTGGCGTTGAGTGATGAAGTCGTGAGCCACCTCCTTGACCACCACTAAACGATTGCGCGTCTCGTCGCCCAGGGAGAAATCACGCCTTTCCATGCTGCCTGACACGTCAACTGCCAGGGCAATCGCGCGACCACTGACCGGTTGCACAACCGTATCGCCCGGTTGCCAGGGTTGAGCCAGTGTTGTCAACAGTGCAATCCACCCGATCCACACCAGCAAGCGACGTTGTGTAAACGGGTTGTCGGCCGACGACTTGACAGATGCCAGCGCATTGGCCAGCTGAGTTGGAATGCGGATGCTGACCGTGTTTGCATTCTGACGTGCCCAGGGCCCGACAAGGGGTAACGGCAACAACAAGAATATCCATGGCCATTCAAACTGGATCATGGGCGATCAGCGCTTTCCGGGAATGGCGGGTAGCCGATCGACCAGACGCAAGACGTGATCGCACAGATGCTGAAAGGTCTCTTCGCTCAGTGACGATGGTCGATACAGCGCATCGCCAAACAACCGGCCCTCGTGAACGGTAAACCAGTCAGTGGAAAAGTGTTCATCCAGTGTCGCAAGCCAGGCTTGTCCATCGAGATCCTGTACCGGTTCCTGACGGTGTATCAGTATTTGCCTGAGCAAACTGGCCAGTTGCAACAAGCCGGCACCCGGGTTCATCTGTCGTGCCTGCTTGATCGTGCGTCTGGCTTCTATACGCCATCCTTCCCTGAGCCGATGCCACCTGGCCAGCAGCGCCAGGATCAGTAACAGTAACGCAACCACGTTGGCAGCAATCAGCCAGAGAGAAACGCCAGTGGGTGCTGCTGGTTCCTGAATATCACGCAGTGTGCTGAGTAGCGCTTCTGCTTCGTTCATGATGGCCGCGCGTCAATATTGCCGGGTGCCATTGCCGCTAGACCAGTCATGGCAGAAACTGTTCATGCCGCAGCGTGGTAACAATGCTGTCGATGCCGTCTTCAATACTGAGCATGGGCACCATGAGTTGTTCAAATCGTGCCTGTCGCTGAGTTGCAGCCATTACTAATGCCGCCCGTAGTTGTTCACTGGCACGATAACCCAGAGAGACACTGCGGTTTTCAGGCACGGGATTGTCATGCGCAACAGTGTTGGTCTGATTGTGAGATGTGTATCCGTAGTGGCCGCCAGGTAAGCCTGATTTCAGAAGCGGGTCTTCCACCACGATGGCGACGTTATCCGCTGTTTCGCTCAGCATGGCAATATTGCGATCGAAGTGGGCACCACAGTGCTGAAAATCACTGATCCACAACAGCGTGGATAACTTGCCCGGGTGTTCGATGAGCCATTGGCTCACGGTATCCAGGTTTAGCGCCCGATAGCCGTTGATACCTGTGTCGATGTTGAATTCCACAATGGGATCTGTAGACACATGTGCACTCGATGAAGCGGTATCCGTGTCCGTGCCTGCTGCGGCGTTCAAGCGTGTTTGATTGCTGGTAAATTGTCTTGCCAGAAGAGCGCAGGCATCAATCGCAGCCTGTTGCGCCGAACCCGGTTCACTGAGGCTGATACCGGCATCGGTTACTACCAGTACATTCGCACGGCTACTGCCTTGTGTGGCTTGCCAGAGTAATCGAGCGGCCACCTTGCAGACGCGCACCGCCTGTAATTCGATGGAACCTGTGAACATGGCATCACGAAGATCTGCCACCACGGTGGTTCGAATGTCTTTTTCTTCACGATAGAGCCGCGTGTGCAAAACGCCGGTTCTGGCGCTGGCTTTCCAGTCTATGTGCCTGGCATCATCGCCAGTACTGTAGTGCCTCAGATCATCGTATTCAGAGCCGTGGCCTCGGCGCTTACCCTGAAACTGGCCAATCCAATGGCCTCTGCCCAGGGGCAGTGTGCCGCCTTGTTGTTTAAGCGCATGCCGCTCTTCCAGCAAGGTTTGAACATCCAGGTTGATGGCGGCGTGATCATTCATGGCAGAACGTCTTTGGTATCAACGTAGTTTTGATCAAACCCGAGGTGTTGTCTCAAGCAGTGTCTGAATGACATCGCGCGTACTGATACCAGAGGCGCGAGCCTTGTAATCCAGTGCAATTCGACCGCACAGTACATCAGGGGCCAGCGACGCCACATCGTCGGGTGTGACGAATTCACGACCGTCAAGCCAGGCTGTGGCCTGAGCTGCCAGTGCCAGATTTATGGATGCGCGAGGGCTGGCAGCCTGCGCTATGGAGTCGGCACTGACGCCGCCTGCGCCGTACCCACGAGTGGCCCCGACCAGGCGCACGATATAATCTCGCACAGCCTCCGAGATGAACACGCTACTGAGTTCACGTCTGGCTTGCAGAATCGATTGACTATCCGCAATGGGTGTCACTGCCTGTGCTTCACTCTGTTCAGCGGCTTCGGTGAGCACCTGGTCCAGAATGCGTCGTTCATTGTCGACATCCGGCAGATCCAGGTGAATGAAAAACATGAACCGATCCAGTTGAGCTTCAGGCAACGGATAAGTGCCTTCGTGCTCTATGGGATTTTGTGTGGCAGCGACCAGAAACGGCTCTTCAAGTTTACGTGTTACGCCACTGGTTGTTATCTGCCGTTCACCCATGGCTTCGAGCAGCGCACTTTGCACTTTGGGAGGTGCACGATTCACTTCGTCTACCAGTATGATCTGATTGAACAGCGGGCCGGGCAGAAAGGTGAACTGACCGCTTTGCTGCTGGTACATATCAGTTCCTGTGATATCAGCTGGCAGTAAGTCGGGCGTTGCCTGAATACGAACAAACTGTACAGAGAGCAAGTCCGCAAAGCATTTGATGGTGCGGGTTTTCGCCACACCGGGCGGGCCCTCAATCAGCATGTGGCCACCGCTGAGTAGCGCAACAAGCAAGCGCTCCACCAGCGTGTCCAGACCAATCAGTTGTTTTTCAAGCGATTGTTGTACATGCCGCAGACTCTTGTGCGCTGCGCTACTGGCTGTGGCTGCATCGGAATCGGCGTTCATGGGCGAATAATCAGTGACGGGAAACGACGCTTGCTGGCACCCTCTTCTGTAAATTCCATCAGATCAATCGGGTGACTGTTGGGTTCAGGAGGGTCGGCCAACACGTTCAAGTCACCTTGTAACAGTGCGCCTGTGATGGTGCCATCGTCCTGGCGAGTCAGTTGATAGTAAACCCCGTTCCAGGCATCGATGCCAAAACTCTTGGGTGACTTCCAGATGAATAGCAGTTGATATTCCAGTTCGGTCAGATCCGAGGGCGTAACGGTACGACTCAATTCATAAGGGTAGGGCAGGTAACAGAACCACTCTGACGATTCAGTCAGGCACTTGAACGGGCGCATGGACAGAAACTGATCTTCAAAATCCGTACTGTTCATGTCCACCACGACGCCGGCTGCACCCTGTTGTTGCGTTGAGAACTCAACCTGGCCGATAGCCACTTCATTGCCCTGCTGGTCTATCAGGAATATGTTGGCGTTGTTCGGGAAGTCAGACAAGCCGGGTGTGCTGTCGTCCAGGAAGTTCACCGGCTGAATCACCTCAAGTGCCTTGCCGGTTTCCAGCCAGCCATCGCTGCCCAATGGATACCAGTGAACTGCCGTATAGCCCCAGCCTATGGCACGTCGAGCTGCGTTCCAGCTTTGCCAGCAGTCGGAGGTGCAGAAAAACGCGATGGGTGCGCTTTTATCGTTAGCGGTCAGTCGAACAAGATTGCGTTGAAAGTAGCTTTGCGCATCGGCTTGAAGTGTGCCTCTGCCCACTTCAGGTAACCAGGTGGAGCCCGGTATGGATTCCCGCACTTCGTTGGTGACCCAGTGTCCGTCAAGCGGATCAGGCCCCAGGCCTTTGGGAGGGTAGACATCAATGAATGTCAGCTCGCCCGCGTCATGCAGACGAACGGCTTCGGCGTTATCCAGGGTAATGCCATCGGGCACATCAGCAGGCACGGGTGCCCGGTAACGTTCCATGCGCAGCCCGGTTTCCGGGTCCACGGCGTAACCTTCCAGGGCCAGCGCCGGAACGCCGGTCAGCAGCAGGATGAGTCCGGCAATCAGGCTGTCGCGGGTACTCACAGTGCCTTTCATGAAAGAGGCACGAGGCCCCCCGTATTCGCTTGCAATCAACATGGGTGTCAGTATGCGCCGTGCGATAGACAATCGCTGTGGTACCAAAGTGCAACGTTTGGTCGCAGATTCATATTCCACCTTCTTGTGTACACTCAAGCGAGAACATAGCCACCGGAGTTTGCCATGTCAGATCGATTCAAGGGTGTGATGCGCCTGTTTGTCGGCACAATGTTGCTTTGCGTAACCTCATTAAGCAGTTATGCAGCCGACCCTGTTGTGCGTGTGGGTGTACTCAAATTCGGCACGGTCAATTGGGAATTGAAATCCATGGTGCATAACGGGCTGGACAAGGCCAACGGCTTTACGCTTGAGATTGTGCCCTTTGCCGGCGGTGACGCCACCCGCATAGCATTGATGGGGGGTGAAGTGGATGTCATCGTGTCCGACTGGTTGTGGGTGTCCAGACAGCGTTCTGAGGGTCAGACATTTGCGTTTGTGCCCTACAGCTCATCCGTCGGTTCGATCATGGTGCCCGAGAATAGCGAAATGAAAACGCTGGGAGATCTGGTCGGCAAGAAGATCGGTGTGGCGGGAGGGCCACTGGACAAGAGCTGGTTGCTGTTGCAAGGCATGGCCAGCCAGGACCACAAGATCGATCTGTCGGCAGACAACGAGCCCGTGTTCGGTGCACCCCCCTTGCTGGCTGAGAAGGCGCGCGATGGTGAGCTGGATGCGGTGCTGAACTACTGGCACTACTGTGCCCGGCTCGAAGCAGACGGCTTCCGACGCCTGATCAGTGCCGAGGATGCTGCCAACGCGCTGGGTGCCAGTGGTCCGGTGTCGGCCATCGGTTATGTGTTTGATGAACAGTGGGCGGCAAGCAACCCGGCAGCAGCTTTCATAAAGGCGTCCCGTGCCACAAAGGAAATCCTGAGAACCTCCGATGATGAATGGCAACGGCTAGCCGACAGTGGTGCAATCAAAGACGGGCCAGCAGCGCTCAAGGTGTTGCGTGATCGTTTCCGCGAAGGCATTCCTGCTCGATCTCATGCTGAAGAAGTGGCTGATGCTGGTGTTATCTATGGTTTGCTGAGCAAGCTGGGTGGCAAGAAGCTGGTAGGTAACGCAACAACCATGGCACCAGGCACTTACTGGGATGCATTGCCAATAGGCACCGAGTGAATGAGTCCAGGCTGCATTCATGATGAGTGTGGCTAAGGCGAGCGTCAGACGCTCTCAAGGTTCATCGTTTGTCATCAGTGTGACCTCATTGTGCGTGTTCGTACTCGTGTGGGCTGTGGTTGCGTGGTGGCTGGATGACAATGCCTTGCCGACGCCGTCAGCCGTGTGGCAATCGCTGGTGGTTGAGTTCCGATCCGGAGAGCTGTTTCACCATCTGGGCATGACGCTGTTGCGTGTCATCGCCGCCTTTATTGTGGCCATGGCTGTCGGTTCTGCCATTGGCATCTGGTTAGGCATGCAGCCACTGGCCAACCGCGTGGTTGATCCCTGGCTGATCCTGCTGCTCAATATTCCGGCACTGGTGATTATCGTGCTCAGTTACATCTGGTTCGGTCTTAACGAGGCAGCAGCCATCGGCGCGGTGGCACTGAACAAGATACCGAATGTTGTCATCACACTGCGAGAAGGCGCAAGGTCGCTGAATCCCGAATTTGCAGAGATGGCGCAGGTGTATCGATTCAGTTTCATGAAGCGTCTGCGCCATGTGGTGTTGCCTCAGCTGCAGCCATTCTTTGCAGCAGCGACACGCTCGGGGATTTCGCTCATCTGGAAGATCGTTCTGATTGTTGAGCTGTTGGGTCGATCCAACGGTGTGGGTTTTCAGATACACCTGTATTTTCAGTTGTTCGATGTGGCTACCATACTGGCGTATACGTTTGCCTTTATTGGCGTCATGCTGGTAGTCGAGTATGGCGTTCTACAACCGCTGGATAAATATACCAATCGGTGGCGGGGCACACATGAGCGATAGTGCGCTGCTGGTTGATGTGACAGGTCGCACGTTTGATCTTGCCGATAACGACACGCTGCATGCAGTGGGTCGGTTACGCTTTGCGCTACCTGCCCATTCGTTTACGTGCATAGTCGGGCCATCGGGCTGTGGCAAGACGACGCTACTGCGCATGATTCTGGGACTCGATTCTGGCTTTGACGGCAGTATCGATCATTCTGGCAAAGGCTCAGTGGCTGCGGTCTTTCAGGAGCCACGGCTGTTGCCCTGGAGAACAGTGGAGCAGAATGTCAGGCTGGTGTTGCCTGATGATCGACGTGAAGAAACGTTGGATGAGTTGTTTGATGTGCTGGGTTTGCAGGACATGCGCGCGTTCTATCCGAACCAGCTGTCACTGGGATTGGCCAGGCGCGCAGCCCTCGCCAGGGCGTTCATTCTGCAGCCACAACTGCTGATACTCGATGAGCCGTTTGTGTCGCTGGACAATGCAACAGCAGATCGGTTGCAGCAACTGTTGCTGACGTTATGGCATTCGCACCCCACTACCGCATTGATGGTTACGCATGATATCCGGGAGGCAGCCATACTGGCAGACCGTGTGCTGGTGTTCAGCAATCGACCCGCACACATTATGGACGAGATAACCATAGATACTGCGCAACATCAGCGCGATGAAGCGATGCTCGGGCAGATCGTACAGCGCATAGCCCAGGTTGTGAAATCGGGCTAGTGGGCTATTGTGGTCAAGTTGTGGTTCTTTCTGCGCGTGTCTGGCATTGACGATCCATGAGCCCACAACCGCTGTTCCTAGCTGTTGCCTTTGGGTGCTACGCTGCAGCCGTTCTGCCGGCGCGAAAACGCCTGGCAGGGTTATACGACCAGCACGCCAGAAGGAAGAAAACCAGCGTGCACAGTATGACTATCGCGATGGCCCAGCCATTGAACTGACCATAGAACGCAAACCGTATGGCTTCAACAGCGTGTGTGAACGGATTCCATTGGCAGACTGTAGCGAGCAGGTCGCTGGATTCGCGCATCTTCCATATCGGGTAGAGCGCGGACGAGAGAAAGAACATCGGAAAAATCACGAAGTTCATGACCCCGGCAAAGTTCTCCAGTTGTTTGACAACCGATGCGATCAGCAGGCCAAGCGCGCCGAGCATAATGCCGGTGATGATGGTGATGGGTAGCGCCAGCAGTAACCCATGGTAGGCGAAGTCTATCCCCACGAGCCAAGCCATGAGTAGAAACGCGCCAATCTGCATGAGCGACACCATCACGCCTGCCATCAGTTTGCACAACAGCAGATACCATCGGGGAAGTGGTGCAGTGAGCAACACTCGCATGGAACCCATTTCCTGATCGTAAACCATGGACAACGACGATTGCATGCCGTTGAACAGTTGAATCATGCCGATCAGTCCTGGGACGATATACACCTCATACGTGATGTAGGTCTGGTAGGGCGGTATGATCGACAAGCCCAGCGCAGCTCGGAAGCCAGCGGCAAATACCACCAGCCATAAGAGTGGCCGTATCAGTGCAGCGATGAAACGCTCACGTTGATGGACGAATCGCATGAGCTCACGTCGCACGATTCCGGCCATCGCAAACAGATAACGATTCATGATGCCATCACCTGTTGCATCAGGTCGGCCAGGTCTTGTGTGTGGCTGTCACGCAGTAATTGCTCGGGTGTACCATCCAGATGTAAATTGCCTTTGTGCAGCATCAGGACACGATCAGAATCGTATACTTCATCCATGAGGTGCGTGGCCCACAAAACAGCGCAACCGTGCATGGCCGGTAACTCATGGATATACCGAATCAATTCAGAGCGGGTCGGGGAGTCCAGTCCAACCGTGGGTTCGTCAAGTAACAGTATGCTGGGCTTGTGCAGTGTGGCCCTGATGATTTCAACACGCCGTCGGTGCCCGCCATTTAATGAACGAACCTTGTCATTGCCTCGCGTGCTCATGTCCATGCGTTTCAAGGCAGTGGCAATTCGTGCCCTGGCCTCTTTGCGCGCAATACCTTGCAGGGCACAGAAGTACATCAGGTTCTGTTCCACGCTCAAGTCCAGATCCAGAGTCTGCGATTGAAAGACGATACCCAACGGCGCCAGTGCGTCTGCGCTTTGCAGCAATGAGCGGCCGTTGATCAAGATGGAACCACGGTCAGCCGCAAACAAACCACAGATCAATGAAAACAATGTAGTTTTGCCGGCGCCGTTCGGGCCTAGCAGAATGACACTTTCGCCGGGCGCGATGGAGATGGCGATATCGCTGAGTGCCGAGGTTTTGCCATACTGAAAACTGACGCCCTGTATGTCCAGTGCATGCATGGGCGAATTGGCGTTCTTTGCGCTTTCGGGAATGTTAACTGGAGGTGCTTCGCTGGCGCTCATAGTTCCAAAAGTACCATGTTGTAGCGTCAAGGGTTTACGCTATTCTGTAATGATAAATTGACATCAGGTATGTATTTTTCAATGAAAAAGCAGTTGATAGCAGTATCCGCATTAGCCGTCGTTGCCGTGCAGTTCGCATGGGTTGAGACCAGCATGAGTCATGGTGATGTGCAGCCACAGGCTGTTGACACAGAAGGCCTTGAACCCCTTCCAGAAGAAATAGCCATGGAAAATCCCTACCGCCTGGCGGGTGGCGAACAGTATGAGTTGGCGAAAACCATCGGTGCTTCGGCCTACAACTCAAACTGTGCGCGTTGTCACGGGCTGGAGGCCATTTCCGGTGGAATCGCGCCGGACCTGCGCATGCTGGAAGACGGCGAATTTGGTGATGAGTGGTATATGGAGCGTGTACGAAAGGGTTATAGCCAGAATGGCGCTTACAAAATGCCTCCGTTTGAAAGTATCCTGAGCCAGGAAGCCATGTGGGCGATCCGCTCCTACACGGAAAACCAGCCACGACCGGAGTAGGCAATCATCGTGGCTGGAGTTACCCTTTCGTGAATACGCTATTCAACGGTTTCCATGAGCGCTGCGTCAATCAGCGCATGAAAAGAATCCTGCTCTTCTCCGCTCTGGCTGCATCATTGGTTCTGGCGGCGCCTGCGGCGATGGCGCGTCCTGTGGATGAGGTGGTAGCCAGCGGCAAGCTGGTCGTGTTCGCTTACAGCGACTATGCACCGTATTCCTGGTTGGATGGAGAGGAGGCGCGTGGGATCGACGTCGATATTGCTCGCCATTTCGGCACCAGTCTGGGCGTAGACGTTGAGTTCCTGATTCGGGGAGCCGATGAGAACCTGGACGATGACTTGCGAGTCAACATCTGGAAAGGGGACTTGATTCATCGACGTGTGTCGGATGTGATGATGCACGTGCCATTCGATCGCGAAGTGGATTCGCGCAACGAGCTGGCCGTGTTGACTTCACCCTATTTCCAGGAAGAGATGGCGCTGGTTTTCAATACGGCTGAACACGAGTCTGTGGAAACCTTTGGCAGGTTTGTAACGAACCCGATTGCAGTTGAATTGGATACGGCGGGGGATTTCTTTCTATCCAATGCTTTTCGTGGCCAGTTACAGCAGAGCGTGAAGCGGGGGCGAACTTTTGCCGACGCTCAGAGTCTCTACATCAACGGTGATGTGGGTGCTCTGATGGGCTCGCGCGCGCAGGCTGAATGGGTAGCCAGTCAGGCAGGCGATATTCGTTCTAAAGTATCGCAGCCTCCCATGCCCGGCATTGTGCGCACAGGTTGGCCAATTGGGATTGCGGTAAAACATGATAGTCGAGATCTCGGCTACGCTTTGGGAGACGTGCTGTCAGAGCTTATCGAGTCCGGGGAAATGCAGGCCATCTATGCACAGTACGGGGTGACATGGCTGGCGCCTGAATTGGAGTGAGGTACACACTATGCTGAGAATACTGGTGTTGATAGTGGCAGTGATGGGCATCGCCAACGTGCAAGCCCGAACACTACCTGCCGACCCGCTGGAGTCGGTCATGTGGCAATACATGGCTGAACGATTCATGCCCGAAGGCGAAATCGTCTTCGACGACAAGGTTATTGTGATGGCTCCCTTGTCGGCTGAAAACCAGTTTCATGTTCCCATTACCGTTGATGCGACGGCCCTGGATGATGTTCAGGAAATCATTGCCATCGCCGACCTGAACCCCATCCCTCTGGTGCTCAGTGTGCGGCCCAAAGAAGCCTTGTCGTATGTGGGTTTTCGGCTCAAGCTGCAGCAAACTTCGCCCATTCACGTGGGTGTTCGCACCGGTGACGGTGTCTGGCATGTGAGCGGCGCTATTGTTGATGCTGCCGGTGGCGGTTGCACAGCGCCCGCTGCCGCGCATGGCGAGAGCAACTGGATGCAGACCTTGGGTGAAACCCGAGCCTATGCGGGTCGAGAGACTCTCAGCAATGCCCGCATGACGCTGCGCATGCGCCACCCGATGGACACCGGGCTCGCCGCCGGGATCCCGGCTTTTTACATGAACGAGCTGGTGGTGAAGGACGATGCCGGGCAGGTGGTTGCGGAAATCGACATGTACGAGCCTGTCAGTGAAAACCCCACATTGACCCTCAAGCCCAAAGTGGGCAGCGAGGAGACTGTCCTGCATGTGTCCACACGTGACACCGAAGGCAATACCTTTGACTTCCCGTTAACCGTGCCAGCCTCTGCCAGATTGTGAACACGACAGATGTCCCCGGCGCCAATTGCGTAGCATCGTTACGCCGCAGCGCAGCCCCGTTTTCCTCTGCCCGCAGGCGCGCGCTGCGATGGATGGTGGCCGGTTGCGGTTGTGCGGCTTGCGGCATAGGCAACGCCAGGTTGCTCGACTTCGATCTTTCTGCGGTTGAGATAGCGTCCAGAACCTGGGCGGTGTTAGGGCGCACAGACTACTTCGACATGGAGAACGGCGGCAACATCGTCAATGTGGCCTTCATTGAAGTTCCCGACGGTGTGGTTGTTATTGATACTGGCCCATCCAAACGCTATGGCGATGCCTTGCGGTCGCTGATTGAGCGTACGGTTCCGGGCAAGCCGATACTCCGCGTGTACAACACGCATCACCATCCCGACCATTTTCTGGGCAACCAGTCGTTCGATGCTGAACTCATTGCAGCACCCCAGGCCGTCATCGACAACATCACGCTGGAAGGAGATGGATTTGCCGACAACATGTATCGGCTGCTGGGTGACTGGATGCGCGGCACCCTGCCGCAAGCCCCTACCATCGCACTGGATGCTGCTAAAGAATCTGTGGGTGGCCGTGATTTTTCGTTATTTTATCTGGCCGGCCATACCAGCAGTGATTTCGTGATTCGGGACGATTCAACAGGCGTTCTATTCGCCGGGGATCTGGCATTTTTGTACCGTGCGCCCACCACCCCACACGCTGATATGCCCCAGTGGCGGCAATCTCTGGATACGCTGGCATCGATCGATAAAGCCCTGCTGCTGCCCGGTCATGGACCCAGTGATGCCAAAGATGAATCATTGACACAAACCGGCGATTACCTGGACTGGTTACACGGCACACTGAGCGACGCTGTGGGCAGTGGTCTGACCATGAACGAGGCAATGCTACTGCCTATTCCTGCTCGTTTTGAGGGCCTTGGGGTGGTCAGGACCGAATACGAGCGCTCAGTGGTGCACCTGTACCCGGCGCTGGAAGATTCTCTGTTTCCGGTTATCGAAGTCACTCAGTAGCGCTGTTTCCGCGGTGAGCTGAGGATTTGTCGGCGGCTGACTCCAGCAGCTGGCGCAGTTAACCTGAAGGGTACCTTTGGACACTATGTCATGAGTGTCAACTTGGCTAGACTCCTCGACAGCGATGAGAATTCTCAGACGCATTCGGTCCACGAGCGCTGCTGATTACAAGCGGCCTGTGTTACGAGCCACTCCAGGAGTAGTTAATGAAACGAAAACAGACTTTGCTGGCGTTCGCCGGCTCCCTCGCATTGGGTGTTGCGGGCTTCAGTACATCAGCCACTGCGCTGGATGTGTCAATCGACGAGATAATGAACGATCAGTCGTCAGGCGAGGATATCCTCTCTTACGGTCTGGGCCCGCGTGCACAGCGCTACAGCCCGCTCGATCAACTGAACAAAGACAACATCAAGAACCTCTATCCGGTCTGGTCCTTCTCGTTTGGCGGTGAAAAACAGCGCGGACAGGAATCTCAGCCGCTGATTAAAGATGGCGTCATGTACGTTACCGGTTCATACAGCCGCATGTGGGCAATCGATATCGCTTCAGGTGAAGAACTTTGGCAGTATGATGCCAGACTGCCTGAAGGCATTCTGCCGTGCTGTGACGTGGTTAATCGTGGTGCCGCCATTCTGGGCGACAAGGTGTTCTTCGGCACGCTGGACGCCAAGATCGTCGCGCTGGACGCTGCAACCGGCAAGGTCATCTGGCGCAAGAAAATCGGTGACTACGAAGCGGGTTACTCCTACACGGCGGCGCCACTTATTGTGCCCACCGAGGCGCATGGCCCCCTCATCCTGACGGGTAACTCCGGCGGTGAATTCGGCATCGTTGGCCAGGTAGAAGCGCGTCACCCCGATACGGGTGAGCTGATCTGGTCGCGTCCCACCATCGAAGGTCATATGGGCACGCTTAAAGGTCAGGAGTCTTCCATGACCGGTGTTGCCAATGAATCATGGCCTGGCGACATGTGGAAGAACGGCGGCGGAGCAACCTGGTTAGGCGGCACCTATGATCCGGAAACCAAGCTGGCCTACTTTGGCACCGGTAACCCCGCTCCGTGGAACAGCTACCTGCGCCCTGGAGACAACAAGTGGACATCCTCTCGCGTTGCTATCGATGTAGAGACCGGTGAGATTGCCTGGGGTTTCCAGACAACCCCGCACGACGGGTGGGATTACGATGGTGTCAACGAGTTCATCTCGTTTGATATGGAAAAGGATGGCGAGACGGTACAAGCCGGAGCCACGGCCGATCGAAACGGCTTCTTCTACGTGCTGGATCGCACCAACGGGGAGTTCATTTCTGCCACACCTTTTGTGCAGAACATCAGCTGGGCCAAGGGCATGGATGAGAACGGTCGTCCGTTGTTCGATCCTGAGAATCGTCCCGGTAACCCCACTGAGTCTGCCGATGGTAAAAAGGGTAAATCCATCTTCGCCGTACCGAGTTTCCTCGGTGGCAAGAACTGGATGCCCATGGCGTACTCGCAAAAAACCAGCAACTTCTATATCCCATCCAATGAGTGGGGAATGGATTTGTGGAATGAGCCTGTCACCTACAAGAAGGGCGCGGCTTATCTGGGTGCGGGTTTCACCATCAAGCCCATCTTCGATGACTACATCGGTTCTTTGAAGGCGATGGATCCTGCTACGGGTGAAGTGAAGTGGGAATACAAGAACAAGGCACCTTTGTGGGGTGGCGTTCTGACTACCGCTGGTGGACTGGTCATGACCGGTACTCCGGAAGGCTACCTGAAGGCGTTTGACGACGAGACGGGTGAAGAACTCTGGAAATTCCAGACAGGCACTGGCATCGTTTCCTCACCTATTACCTGGGAGCAGGATGGTGAGCAATACGTCGCTATCGTGACAGGCTGGGGTGGCGCGGTTCCATTGTGGGGCGGTGAAGTGGCCAAGGTGGTCAGCTATCTGAACCAGGGTGGATCGGTCTGGGTCTTCAAGATTCCTGAGGGGCTTGCTTCCAACTGATTCTGCGGGCCCCGTTGCCACCTGGCTGGCAGTGGGGTTTCGATCAGTTTGGTATCTCTGGAAAGGCGGTGTGTGTGGGTAGATCGACTGGATCGACCTTCTTGCACAGCCTTAAACCGTAAAACGTAGTACGAGTAGATACAGGGCAGATTCCTCACGGGGTCTGCCTTTTTTATTGCCAGTGTGCCGTAAGTGGATCGTGCACCGGCATTCAACGAAAGGCGTTACTATTTTGCGAACAGCGACGGCCCACAGGGTTCAGACGACTGAAGATCGATGCAAGTCATATGGCATCCGCGGTGGCAGGAAGGTACGATGAGCGTGTATCCCATACAGCGACCTTCTGCAATGACCGATTTGTCTCAGGTTCTGATCATCGACGACCATCCGCTCTTTCGAGAAGCACTGAGTGCGGCTGTGAGCCTGGCGTACCCAGCCACGCGTTCGCGTGAAGTGAGTACGCTGGACGATGCTATCAGTGTGCTCGAAGCGGACAGAGACTTCGATATTGCTCTGTTGGATCTGAACATTCCAGGTGTTACTGGATTCGAGGGCTTGCTGCGATTGCGCACCTTGCATCCACGATTACCCGTGCTGGTGGTGTCTGGCCTCGAGAATGAGCAGATTATCGACGAGGCGATTACCTATGGTGCCGCAGGATTTCTGCCCAAGTCATTGGGTCGTGAAGTGCTGGCGACGGCCATTGGGACGATCATGGCCGGTGATGTGTATGTGCCCGATCGTATGTCACAGAGCAGCAGCACCGAAGCTGACAACGACAAGCACCTGATTATTGAACGGTTGCTGAGCCTGACGCCTCAGCAACTGCGGGTGTTGTTCATGCTGCGTGAAGGACTACTTAACAAACAGATTGCCTACGAGCTGGACGTGGGTGCAACGACCGTGAAGAAACATGTGTCGGAAATCCTGCGCAAACTGTGTGTCCATAGCCGGACACAAGCGGTAATTGAAGTGTCCAAACTCGATCAGGATGAGCTGTTTGATATGGAGAAGCGGTTTCTTAATTAGCGTGTTGATCGCTGCGCCTTTGCTTTCACTCTAATAGCAACACTCAAGCAGACAACTCAGAAGAACGTGCACGCAGATGTGTCAGCAAGGCACGTAGTTGTGCAGGCTTGACGGGCTTTTGCATGACCTCGATACGACCCTGATCTGCCATTTTCCACAATCGCTCTGACGGGTCTGCTGTTACAACCACAGCCGGTATTCGTCGTCCTATGAGTTGTCGCACGATCCTGATCACTGAGGTGCCACGCTCGTTGTTGTTCAGATGCTGATCAGCAATAATCAAGTCGGGTACCCATGCGTTTTCGCTGTTCAATGCACCCAGTGTTTCGCGGGTAGAGCTGGCCAGCCGCAATTCGCAACCCCACTGCTTTAGCAACGCTTCCATCGCTTGCAGGGCGGCCAGATCATTTTCTATAACCAGAATTCGCGTACCTGCAAGCTTGACCCCATTGATTTTATCGGTACCCCGAGTTGCCGATGCCTTTGCAGGTGCGTCTTCTACGGCCTGTTCAAACGGCAGCGTCAGGCTGAAGCAGGAGCCGTAACCAATGCGCGAGTTCAGCGTCAGGTTTATATCCAGGGTATTGACCATGCGCTCAACGATGGCAAGGCCCAAGCCTAAACCCGCCGATGATCCATCAAGATCATCAGGGCCCTGGCCACAACGCTGGAATTCCACAAAGATATCCTTGAATCGCTCAGGTTCGATGCCAATGCCGGTGTCTGCGATACGAATATGGACTTTCTCACCGCGGCGCCCGGCCGTGAGTAATGCACCGCCTTGACGTGTGTAACGCAGTGCGTTGGCTACGATGTTCTGGATGGTACGTCGCAGCATGGTGGGGTCAGACCACACATGCAGCCCGGTTCGTCGAACTCGCAATTCCAGATTACGCACTTGGGCGATAGGTTGAAAATCCGATGCTATCGAATCGAATAGCATGTCCAGAGACACGGTTTGCCAGTGAGGTCGAACATCGCCGGCATCGAGTCGGGACATGTACAGCAGATTGCGCAGCAGCGTGTCCATGGTCTCCAGCGAATGCTCAACCTGTCTGCATAGACGCGTGCCTTCTGCGGTGGACTGAACCGTACTTAACGTGGACATCAACAGCAAGGCAGCGTTAAGGGGTTGCAGTACGTCGTGACTGGCGGCTGCGAGAAATCGGGTTTTTGAAAAGTTGGCTTGTTCGGCAGCTTCCTTGGCGTTGATCAGTTGCAGGTTGGAGCGCTCAAGATCAGCAAGCGTGCTGGACAGTTCCCCGGTACGTCGCCTGACCTGTTCCTCAAGACTGATAGCCGTTTGAAACAGCGAGTAGGCATTGCCCTGCTGATCCATGGACAATTCAACCCGTTCCATGAGGGCTCGATTGATTTTTCTAAGCTTGTGTAACTCTGTCTGAGCTTCAGTCATGGCGATGGCTCAGGTGTCGGATGAGCTTTCCGGCATGCCAATGGCGACACCGGTAAAGGTTTGATTGATGTGCATGGAATTGAACTGCTCGCCGTAGGTATTGAAGCCGATGAAGTGCTTTTCCTGGTATAACGCGGCAATTCGATGCGTAGTCTGTCGGTGGCGGGCATCCAGCTTGCGGTAGATACAGTCAAACCCGAACATGACGTCGATGGCACCGATTTCATCTTCCAGTTCTTCAATGGCCTGGCGGGAGGATGCCACCATGCCTTCCGAGCGGGCTACCGTCAGCACCAGCCCGGTATCAATCGCGCAGAAAAACGTCAGGGATTGATCGTCGTTCAGTTTCTGTATTGAGCGGCTGTAGTGTCTGCCACCAAAGCGCACGATCACCGAGTAGGACGCGAAGCTGCCGGCATCCAGATCCTTGGGATCCATACCAATCGCGGCTGCGTAGGCGACAGCTGCCGGTTCGGCGTTGAACTCACTGACACGGCGAAAATCGGGATCTGCTTCGGTCACCACCAGCTTGTGCTCCGTGGGTACAAAGTTATTATTCGTAAAAACCTGGCAGGGTAGATGACATCGAATCAAACTGAGTACAGCTCCGCCGGTAAGCACCTGCCCGTTAGTTACCTGCCAGGTGGCCTTGAATTGCCCGTCGTCGCCGGCTGATCCGCCGATGAGCGGGATGCCGTTGAGCCCTCGATCAATGGCCAGCGTGACGGTTTCCTCCGAGTAGGACAAGCCATCAATGAGATTCAAGCCAAACATGCCAGACTTGTCGTCAGGATCGCCGAGGCCTGCGAGAAACTGGTTGCGGGCGTCAGCGGTACGGCGCGCAACCGTTTCCATTCCCAGACTGGCCACGTTTTCCATGACGGTGATGTGCACATCAAACCAGCGCGCTGGGAGCAGAACCGCAATAAAGCCGTGGTCCTGCATACCATCGGGAGTGACCTCTCCACACGTTGAGCAGCCGCTGAACCGAAGCGCAGGCGCTTTCTCACTCATGCCCGTTATCAGCTCTGCCGAGCTGTGCCGCGTAGCGGAATACCAGATGATGGCCAGCGAATACGCGGTGCTCTCAGACTCTGCTGCCAGCTGCTGGCACAGCGTGTCTGTGTCTGCAGTCTCGCTCCAAAGTACCATCACTCCGCTGGCATAGCGTGTTCGGGAGACTGGATTATGTGTACTTGCGTTCACTGGATTCCGCACACTTCAATGACAACTCAGAACCACTGAGTGTGTCATAAAGTCGACTCGGTGGTGTAGCCTGCTCTGCCTCTGGTACTCTGCACTGACCATTTGAAATGCGAGTAAAACCATGACTGGACCTGCTGTTACACCGGTGAGCCAACAGGCGTTGGATCGGCCAGACGAGTTATTGGCAGGTATCGGTTCGTCGGCTTGGCAGGCTTACAATGCAATGGAGACAACTAAACGGCGACACTTTGATTTTCTGGAAGTACTGGATAACAAGAAGAAAAATTACAACATCGACCCTACTGAGAACGACAAGCGACTGTTGGAGTGTTTGCTTCAGGATCACGACGAACAGGTGAAGCGCTTCACGAAAGCGAGCCTGGCGCTGAAAGATTCGGATATCAATGCGCACACTGCGTTGTTCGAGTACATCGGTGGAATCAATCACGCCTCCGAGGAGCACCGCGTCACCCATTAGGCCAATCCGTATCTGTGATTACTCGGTTCTGACGGGCAGGGTGGTGAGCGCTATAGTGCATAACGCTGTTTGCCGGCTGCTGTCTACTCCGCGAGACGCCTGACACGGTGTACTAGTTCAAGCGCCTGAGTTCTATTCTCCGATTGGCGCGGCGACCCGCTGCAACCGCATTATCGAATGCTGGAGAGGTTTCTCCATAGCCACGCGCGTTTAGCTGGTTCGGCCCCACACCTCGCAGCATCATATAGTGCCTGACTGCATCGGCACGATTTTCAGACAGGCGCTGGTTGGTGGCAACACGTCCGCCGTTGTCCGTATGCGAGCTGACTTCAAACAGCTGATCAGGCACGCGCTGCAGGGCAATGGCGACGCGGTCCAGTACATCTCTCGATGCCACATCCAGATAGCTCTGTCCGCTTTGAAACTGAACGCCTGCCAGCGTAATAACCGACGCATTGTTGCAGCCAAGATCATCATCGGATGACGGTGCAGTGCGGCCAGCACTGGTGGCAGCATCAGTGGATTCAGGCAGACAGATATCCCGGTAATCCGGTACGCCGTCGTGGTCTACGTCCGGTGCGCAGTCATCGGTTTGCAAGTCTGCTGTCTCGCAGGCATCTGCTGCCTCAGCATCTGGCAACGTCAATTGAAACGTCACAGACAGCTGTCGGATCGGGCCTGCGCTTTGCGCGTAGCTCAGCGTGTTTCCGCTGGTTTGCCATCGCCCGATTGTCTCTGAGTCGGTGTTGGGTGGTGGCTCGTCGGTAAAAGCCAGCAGCGTTGCGTTGTCAGGCAGAAGCCAGGTTATCGTTGTACTCATTTCGCTGGCATCCTCTGCATCCAGCGTGGTGCCGGGAGGCATGGCTTGCCATTGAAACGTGTTGTCATCGAGTTGCTGCATGCCTTTGCCGGTCGAGTGTCGGTAGCGGGTCAGTGCCATCCCGGACCACACGGCAATTCGGTTCGGGTTTTGTGCGTGAGCGGTGGCAAAGGTCTGTTTTTCAGGACCGGTGAACTGGGCCAGTAGCGATACGCGCTCATCTGGCATCTGCAGGACCAGCAGGGATTCGTCGGTGCTCAGTGTGTGTTGCGCGGTGTAGCTCTGCCCGTCCGGGCCGATGATCAGCAGAAGATCAGTCTGGGTATCAGCCTGAGCTGAACTGACCAGCCCTGTCAGGCTGCACAAGACCGTGAACCAGGGAAAACGCGATGTCATGGAGCGGTGGTGATGCATGCAATACGATAGATGCTGGGCCGAATGTGGGGAAGTGGTAGCGATCTGCGCTGTGTGATGCTCGCGACAGACTCTTCGCGTACCGGTGTATGAGGGAATAGTGGGAGGCAAGGGCGTCGAGCTTGTTACAATTGACGGCGTCAAGACGTGTCGCGTTGGCACAGTTGTTTAAGAATAGACCACTTTCGTATGTCGAAACAAACCTGGCTGACTGGGATAACCACCTCGGGTACTCCCCATCTCGGCAACTATGTCGGTGCCATCCGGCCGGCGGTAGAGGCGAGCCGAAATGCCGAGCATGAGGGCTTCTATTTTCTGGCTGACTATCACGCCATGATCAAGAATCAGGATCCTGGCCTGTTGCGACAATCCCGACAGGAGATTTCCGCAGCCTGGATTGCGCTGGGTCTGGATACGGATCATGCCACTTTCTACCGGCAGTCCGATATTCCTGAAATCATGGAACTGACCTGGATGTTGACCTGCCTGACAGCCAAGGGCCTGATGAACCGAGCGCATGCGTACAAGGCGGTAGTGCAGGAGAACGTGGTCAGTGAGGCGGCAGATCCCGACAAGGGCATCACCATGGGGCTTTTCAGCTACCCCATTCTGATGTCGGCAGACATCCTCATGTTCAAGGCCACCCACGTACCGGTAGGGCGTGACCAGATTCAGCATCTGGAAATGGCGCGAGATATCGCCCAGCGATTTAATCACCACTATGGCGACCTGTTTGTCTTGCCGCAGGTGGTGGTAGAGGAGCGGGCTTCAGTGTTAGCCGGATTAGATGGTCGGAAAATGAGCAAGAGCTACGGCAACACCATACCGTTGTTCGACACGGCCAAAAAATTGCGCAAGTCGATCATGAAGATCAAAACCAATTCTCAGGAACCGGGAGAACCGAAAGATCCCGACGGCAATACTGTCTTTGAAATCTATCGGGCCTTTGCAACCGATGAACAGACTGCGCAGATGCGTGATGCGTTTGCGGCGGGTATCGGTTGGGGAGATGCCAAACAGCGGCTGTTCGAGCTGGTTGATGCCGTGTTGAGTGAACCTCGTGAGCGCTACAACGAACTGATGGCAGATCCAGCCCAGGTGGATACCATACTGGCGCACGGTGCGGAAAAAGCCCGGGAAACCAGCCGTCCCTACCTGCAGCAGTTGCGTGAGGCGGTGGGCATCGCATGAACCCCGTACTCGTCAACCGCTGGCGTGGCAACGCCATAGAAAGCCGGCATCGAGGTGCAGTGGCGGTGGTGGAATCATCCGGTCGGGTGTACGCCGCTCTGGGCGATGTGCAGCGCGCCGTGTTTCCACGCTCGGCCATCAAGTTTCTGCAAGCCATCCCGTTTGTGGAATCCGGTGCTGTTGATGCGTACTCGCTGGATGACAGGCATATCGCGTTGAGTTGTGCCTCTCACAACGGTGAGCCCATACACGCAGGCCTGGCACAGGACTGGCTGGAGCGTATCGGTTGCACGCACGATCACCTGGAATGTGGTGCAGAGTTACCACTGCATCAGGCCACGCAGTTTGAGTTGATGTCTGAAGGGCGCGGGCCGCAGCGATTGCACCATAACTGTTCGGGTAAACATCTGGGTTTCCTGTCCACATGCCAGCAACTGGGCGAGCAGTTCAACAACTACCGTTTGTACAATCACGCCGCGCAGCAACGCTGGTTTGATGTGCTTGAGAAGCTCAGCAATACCCGGGTATCGCAACTGCCTTGGGGTTATGACGGATGTGCAATACCGACGCTTGCCATTCCTTTGCAGCGGGTAGCACTGGCCATGGCGCGTTTTGGCGATACGTCTTACTTTACTGGTGAGCGACGCACGGCTGTTGAGCGCATTCATGCAGCGGTTACCAGCAACCCTTATATGGTAGCGGGCAAGGAACGCTTGTGTACGGCGTTGATGGAAAGGTTGGCACCGCAAATATTAATCAAGGTGGGTGCGGACGGCGTGTATACCGCCGTTGTTCCTGAACACAAACTCGGTGTTGCACTAAAGATAGATGATGGCAGTGATGCCGCGGCGCGAGTAGCACTGGGGGCCGTGTTGCAGTCTTTGGGAGTCGTGCCATCCAGTGACGCCAAGTCGCTGGGTGAATACCTGCGGCCGTCCATCAATAATTCGCGCGGTGAAACGATTGGGCGAGTGGAGCCGTCTTCCGATTGGGAGACGCTGCCTGCCTGAACCGCGACTATTGAAGTGCGTTAGTGGTCAATCACTGCGCGGCGAGGGGAGTCTCCTCGCAACTGAGTAAAGACTGATAGTCGCTCTTCTCTTGCTCGCTACCGTATTGGGCCAGCTGCTGTTTCAGAATGGCCAGGTGTCTCATGCGGAGCAACTTCTGGTATTGCGTGGCTTCGCGCTCAAGTTGCAATAGCGTATCGTCCAGCGCGTAGTCCTGGTCCTGTATGGCTTTCAGGTCGTTGTAGATTGGATTCTGTGCAAGCTCGTTGGATATGGCAAGCAATTGTCCGCTGCCGGCAAGGTCGTGGTAAGCGCCCGTATAGGGACCGAGCAAGGCAGGCCATTGATCCACCAGCGCTGTTTGCAGTTGTCTTTGTAGAGGCAGTGCCTGATCTCTCAGGTTGTAGCGTTGCTGCGATGCATCCTCGATGCTGCTGTCAACGGCTGCCAGTTTCTGACGGATGTCAGTGACGATGCTATCGGTCAGCTCAACATCATGACGGCTTGCCAGATCCCTGAAGATGCGCGAGTACTCGTTGTTAGGCAGATTCTTCTGTTCCGGAAGCCACCGCAGGTACCAGGGCTGCCACCGTGCCAGGTAGTCTTCACTCGTGGATCTTGAAAGATCCGTGCTGAACGCCTCTTCCAGCGTGAACAGGTGAGCCTCGCGCAGGCTGGTTACGCCGTCCTCATTCAGATCCGGATCGTGGCTGATGATGTCACCGTTGCGCTCATAACCTGACAGTGCTGAGAAAAAGTAGGTGGTGTAGTCCCGGTAGTCATCGGTTTCGATACTGGCACTGCAACCTTCGGAGAGGCGATACGCTGATTCTGCCGTGAAGCCGCAACGCGGACTGTCGGCAAGCTCAAGCCCGCTGGACGGGTTGTCATAGGCAAGACGATGAAATCCGCCGGAATAGCATTGTGTAAACACGAACTTGAACGGTGCCTGTCTGGGCTTGATCAGCGTGTGCAGTTCATTGGCTGTGAGGTGTGTGTTATCCCACAAGTTCAATGTGACGTGATCGGGTGTACTGTACGACTGGCTGCCATGACCGTTGTAGACCATCAGCAAAGTCTGATCGGCGGTGTCATCAATCAGCTGGCGCAGTGAAGGTTCCAGATCTTCCCGACGTGTGCTGCCGGCAACATTCGCAACCGTGTGTTCCCGGTAGCGACGGGTTTCCAACACCCAGTCGCCGAAGACTCTGGCCAACGGCTCCACAGCGGATTTGCGTTGATCGGCCGACAGGTTGTAATGCACATCGACCCCCGCCTCATCGCCATCGGTGAAAAAGGTGTGCACGCTGGCGGTTTGCTGCTCCAGTATTCCCTGCACCCATTTCACATTCAGTTCAATCTGGCCTTGTGAACCATGAATATCGTAGCCGCCGCCAATCATGACGGCAGTGGTCTCTGAAGCCTGTGTGACCACAGGCACGGATAGCGCTCCCACAACGACTACCAGAGCAGCGGTGACGCATTTGCTAGTAGCCGCCAAGTGGGAAAAGCGGTTGGTTGATGTCATCGCAAACGCCCTCTACGACTGTTGCCTGCAACAACATCGGCGAGTCGATAGACCACAGCCAGAAGCAACCCGGTCAGAACCAGCGACGGCAGCGCGGTTTCAGGTTGTTTATAGAAAAAAGAGGCTATCGCAGCACCTGCCAATGGCAACAGAATGCCACCAAATATCCAGGTAACGCGATACCGGGACAGCAGGGTATGATCTATCACCGCGATGAATCCGAGCGGCACAGCCACGATGGCGCTGTTGATATAGCCGTGTAGAAACTGGTTGACAATGTCGCGCTTGGGAATCAGGTTCCACGCATCGAGTTGCCAGGCTTGTCCGGAAAAATAAGCGAACAGTGTGGTGGCAACAACGAAGGTTGGCCATACCAGCAGGCTGATCAATATCCAGAGTAAGAACAAGTACAGCAGGTTAGTTCTGCGTTTGGCAATCATGGCATTGGCTTACGAAGTGTATTCGGTGACGCTCCCGGCAAGAGCGCTTGTGCAACGGTTGACCGTTTGACGGCACAGTGTGATCGATGGCATCCAGGCTCTGGGCATGATCACTCTACCTGTTCCAGTGTATCGCTACGTTTCGTCACGATAAAAGAACCGATAACCAGGTAATCCAGGCCTGTTGAAAAAAAGCAGCGAATGGCATCGCGAGGAGACTCCACAACAGGCTCTCCCTGAATGTTGAAACTGGTATTCAGCACAACCGGGACTCCCGTGCGGTCACCCAGGTCACTGATCAGCGCATGGTACAGAGGATTGGTTTCACCACGCACGGTTTGCAGCCGTGCGCTACCATCCACATGCGTGATGGCTGGCATCAGCGCTTGTTTGTTTTCACGT
>CALLPU010000279.1 GCA_938016235.1 uncultured Granulosicoccus sp.
TCATCAACATGTCCGTCAGCCCGTGCGGCACTGATCATCGCCTGCATGAGTGCTTCACTACGCTGTGAGGCTTTCTGGCCGGCTAGATCGTTTATGGGCGTACCGATATCAAATTGATCAAGATTGAGCACTGCGGGTTGCGCTGTAGCAATACCTGACTGCTCCGGCGCGTTGGACATTGAGGGTGATTGAGATGCCTGCCAATCCGAATAGGCTTTATACGCAAGACCACCCAGAGCCGCGGTTCCGCCCAGCTTGGCCGCCTTCTTGGCAAACTTTCGCGTCCCCTTGCTGCCGAAGAACAGTGCAACCGCTCCTGCGGCCAAGGCTCCAGCGCCGGCTCCTTTCAACATGGCGGTACGCTCATCCCCGGCTGGCGGCAGAATTTTTCGTTCTTCAGCCATCTGCATCCCCGCCTGAGTGGCGCGTTGGGACTTTTCCAATAACCCGTCCAGTATTGCCTTCGCATCCATAGACTCATCACCTCGATATCGCGGAACCCGCATTCAACCACAGTAAATGGGGCCAATCGCAGCCAATTGCAAACTGCCCAGCCGTCGTTTATTCAGTCAAGAACAGCAGCTATTTCCGATCAATGATCGAATCGTGTCAGCCACTGCGTAATGTCCGATTCCACACGTTCTCGCCAGGCAGGCGTCTCGTTCAATATCTCGTGATAATAACCGTCGTACTCGTGCACGGTCATACGATCAGCAGAAACCCGGTGTCCGAACAACCGAGTCTGACTGGAGTCGACGACAGGATCAGCGCCCGCTATCAGGAGCAGGGTATCAACGGCCAGCTCGTGAGCGTGATGTAAAGATCTTGATCCCGACTGCATCAACCAGTTGACCAAGGTAGCCGACTTGAATCCGTGATTCAGCGCATCGTGGCTGGCAAAACGCTGCTCATCATCATCATGGGTCAGGTTGCGAGCGTTGTAGCCCAGATCCAGACATAACGATGGTGCTACTACCGTCAGTAATTTTAACTTCACTCTGTCCAGTTTACTGATATGAGGAACAAACGCGGGGGCGGACAAGACAAGTCCGGCTACCTGCAGATTGTGCTCCAACACCAGCTCAGAAGCCAACACACCTCCCAGGCTGTGTCCAAAGAGCACAGGGCTCTCGCCTGTTTCGCAAGCAAACTCTTTAATCTGCAACGCTGCCTGTGTTGCAAGGGCACCGGGGGGATCTATCAGCCCCCGCTTTCCTTCAGATTGCCCATGACCGGGATGATCATGTGCGCCCACACGCCACCCGGCAAGGGCGAGGCGATCCGCCAGTCGCTGATATCTGCCAGCATGTTCGCCGGTGCCGTGCAACAGGTAAATACCCGGTGCATCACGAGCCTGCTTTGGAGACGGGTTCCAGCGGTGAGTGTATATTGCGTTGCCCATGGGTTGATAAGTACAGAATCCTTATTGACCAGAAAACAATAAACCAGCGCAAACCAGACCGAGCCACGAATGCCTTGACCGGTTTGATGTCGAGAAGACAAGGGTACCACCAACACCTGCTTGTATAGCCGCCCGGGAACCAACCGCGCGCTACCGTTGGTCTTTCTGTCCATAGCTGAAAAGCAACAAGTGGGATAGGATCGATGGCTTGACCTCTATCCATTCAATAAGAGAGACGATGGCGTTTTCAGAGAATGTCCATGCCGATTGGCGTGCTACTGCACTGGCGATAGAATCGGCTATTGACAACGTTGTCATTGGCCAGCCAGCCGTCATTCGGTTGACTAATATCGCGCTGTTTGCTCGTGGCCATGTGCTGCTGGAAGGCGATGTCGGTGTAGGTAAAACGACGGTACTTCGCGCATTCTCGCAGTGTGTTGGCGGTGAATTCGAACGGATAGAGGGAACCATCGATCTAATGCCGAACGATCTCGTTTATCACTCTTACGTCAATGCAGACGGAGAGCCCCGAATCGATCCAGGCCCGCTACTTCGGCATGGTGAGCAGCTCACCACATTTTTCTTTAACGAAATCAATCGAGCCCGGCCGCAGGTGCAATCCTTGTTGCTCAGGGCCATGGCAGAGCGCACCGTCTCCGCTTTCAACACCGAATACTGCTTTCCCCATATGACGGTATTCGCTGATCGGAACAAGGTAGAAAAAGAAGAAACTTTCGAGCTGGCTGCAGCTGCGCGAGATCGCTTCATGTTTGAATTGAATATGGCTACACCGGTCGATCCGGAAATTCGACGAAGACTGTTGGTGGATACGGCTTACCACGACGCAGACGCACTCATATCCCAGCTCGGTGAGAGCCACTGTGCGGGGCATGAACTCAATGACGTAGCCCATGAAATACAGCAATTCGTACGATCCAGCCCGGCCATCGAGCAATACCTGCTGGACATCTGGCAAGCCACTCAATCGCCACAACAATTCGGCATAGCCATTGATGGCGTGGACATGGAACGTCTCGTTCTGGCCGGAGCCAGTCCGCGTGGCATGAGCGCCTTGACCAAGGCAGCCCGAGTCGTAGCCTAGCTGCATGAACGAGACTACCTCACGCCAGATGACGTTCATGCAGTGCTGCCGTCAATACTTGGACACCGCGTCTTTTTCAACCCCCTTTACGAGCTACGCAGAAGCGAAATAGCCCCTCTGTTTGTGCAGCAACTGATGGAACACGTGTCTTCGCCTCGATGAGCGCTGCTGCTGAATTTATCTACAAGCTGCCGGGCACAACCTCCGGTAGCCGCCCAGGCGCACATGCCAGCCTGAGCCGTGGCTCGGGTATGGCATTCGCTGCCCACGCCCGGTTGTTTGACGTACCCGATCCGCGTCGAATTGACTTTCGCGCCAGTTTTACCGATGTCCAGCGAGACTGGCTGGTTCGAACGCATTTACAACGATCAACTGTAACCATCAATGTCATCGCGGATGCATCGGCCTCCATGCGTTTCGGCGACCCCGGTAAATTACAGGTACTGTGTGACTTCCTGACAGCGTTGGGCAACAGTGCTCATAGTTGCGGCGATGCTGTGAGTTTCTATGCCTATGATCGTGTGTTTCGTGAAGACTTGTACCAGCCGAAGCGAACAGGTAGAGCCTCAGGTATTGCCATGTCCGCAGCGATTAGCGCTACGCTGCGTGAAGAGCCGGTCGCAGGCCATCCCCAGGCTCTCGTCGAGACAGTTGGTCGAGTTGGAAATTTCCAGGGCATCACCTTCCTGGCAAGCGATTTCCACTGGAATCTGGACACACTGACGCCTTTGCTTCCCACACTGTCTACATCGCTGGTTGTGCCTCTTGTTATCTGGAATACGGCTGAAATGCAACCGCCAGCCAATGGAAGCTGGCTTGCCCTGCGCGACATGGAGTCCAGCAGGACGCAACACCTGTG
>CALLPU010000280.1 GCA_938016235.1 uncultured Granulosicoccus sp.
CGTGCCATACCGTCCAGCCACTGGTCCAGACCACACAACACTCTGCTACTGGCAGAGCTAACAAGGCAATCACCCCGCTTCATCGCAGTATCGTCGATCACTTTTAACCCGGGCGTCTCTGTCAGAGCATCACGCACGAGGCTGGCATCTTGTGGATGCAGATGAACACGTCGGGTCGTCGCATCCAGCGCAGGCAATTGTTCCAGACCTGCCTCCACCAGACGCTGCATGGCATCAGTATCGGCTGCAATTTCCCGATTCAACAAAAGCCGGGCGATGGACATCGACAACGCCGCCACTTCTTCATGGACGGCCTTGTCAAGCATAGGCGCGGCAATCTGATCCATCGCCTCCACCATCTGTTGAAGAGCCTGCTCTGTTTGCTCACGTACAGCTGCCTTGCCTTCTGCATGGCCGCGTGCAAAACCGTCGTCATAGCTGGCCTGCAACATGTCAACCGAGGGGTTGCCGCCAGCGACACTCGTCGTAGACAGGTTCAATCCCTGATGGGCAGCCTGTAGCTCAGGTGCTGATGTATGTTCGGGGTGCTGTTGGCGAGTGGGATGGTTTTCTTGTGCGGAGTTACGCCGGGTATCGTTGGACAGGGGAATAATGGGCGCTGTCCACTCACTGGTTTTAGCGCGATTGATCGCTGTTCCTGTTAAATCAGGTGCTTTCCAGCGTATGACTTTCTCCGCCTCTTCCTCTGACAACACTCTAAACATAATCATCTCCCTTGCCGCCGAGCGAGATCTTGCCATCTTCAGCCAGCTGCTGTGCGGTTGTTAGAATGGCGCGCTGTGCTGTCTGCACATCGGACAATTTGACAGGCCCCTTGGCATCCAGATCATCTTTCAGCAATTCAGCAGCACGGGATGACATGTTCTTGAAAATCTTGGCCTGCAACTCTGCCGATGCGCCTTTGAGTGCAATGATCAAGTCATCGTTAGACAAATCACGCAGCAGAGTTTGCATATCGCGATCAGTGACGTTAAGCAGATTCTCAAAGATGAACATACCTTCCTTGATCTGCTCCATGATTTCACTGTCAGCTTCCTCAATCGCATCCAGAATCATCTCTTCAGAATCTTTTGATACCCCGTTGAGGATCTCGGCAACCACCTGCACACCGCCTATGCCGGCTACTTCGATGGATGCATCACTATCAAACAGCTCCTGAATCACTTCGTTCAGATCGGCCAACGCAGCCGGGTGAAGCTTGTCCAGTTTCACAATGCGCATGACAATATCCGCCCGCTTCGAATCGGGTAACAGGTCCAGCACTTCGCCTGCACGTTCGCGTGAGAGCTGACTCAACACGGTTGCCATGATCTGTGGATGTTCGTTCTTGATAATCTTTGCCACAACGCGCGCATCCATCCACTTCAACGCCGTAAGCCCCTGATCATCTTCCTGAGGTCCCATACGCGATAGCACATTACTGGCGCGATCCTTACCCAACGCCCTGGTTAAGGTCGATTTGAAATATTTGGCTGATTCGAGCCCCAGTGATGACTCGTGACGCACCCGATTCACGAACTGATCCAGCGTATCCCCGATCTGTTCCTGGGATACACCGCGGATGGCGGACATCGCTTCTCCCAGTGACTGAACCTCTTCCGGCTTCATGTGTTGAAGAACGCCGGCCGCTTCCTCTTCGCCCAGCGCCATCAATAATATGGCCGCCTGACATGAACCACTGAGCTCGGTTTTTTCGGCAGCCGCGTCAGCAGCTGGTGGGTTTTCTGCCTCAGCCACTATTGTTCAGCCACCCAGTCCTTGACCACTTTGGCAACCCGTTTTGGATCTTCCGCTGCCATGGCTCTGGCCATGTTCAGGATATCGCCATAGACCACCGGCGGCGGCTGTAACACCGAACCCGAACCGGTGTTGGACCAGCTGGAACCTTCCTGTCCACCCTCACCAGACTCACCGCCAAGACTGGCTGTAGTTGCACCGGCCTCGCCTGCACCAGCGTGCGCGAGTGCAGCAGCGGAACCAGTACCCACTGGTAGCATTAACTTGCGAACAGCTGGGCGAAGAACCAGCAGAACCAGCAAGAGTACAGACAATCCGATGAGAACCTGTCTGACCATTGTCCATAACCAGCTTTGCTCCCAGATCGGTGCCGGTTCTATCGGCGCGACTTCTTCAACCGGTTGAAACGAGCGATTGAATACCACGACACTATCGCCCCTTTCCTCTCTGAAGCCAACTGCCTCCTGGGCCAGTTGTGTGTATTGAGCCAGTTCTTCCTCACTCAACGGTGTACGAACCGCTTCACCCTCAGCACTGAGCTCCAACTTGTCATCGATGATGACAGCTGCCGAGATGCGAGTGACATTGCCAGGTACCTTGCGCACATGGGTTATCGTTTTATCCAGCTCATAGTTCTTGACAGCGGAAGAGCTTTCGTTCTGGACGTTGTCTGCAACTGCCTCATCACCGACAGCAGGATCCGTCGTTCCGTTCCCCGGTGGTTGGTTGGTCAATGCGCCAGGGACACCTTCCGCCGCACCATTTCTATTTATCTGCGTATCGATCTGCTCACTGCGCAGTTGTGCCGCATCCGGTTCATAGCTTTCTTGCGTTTGTTCGTTTGTTGAGAAATCCAGATCAGCCGTCACGATCGCTCTCACTCGACCCGGTCCAACGATAGGCGTTAACAGGGACTCGATACGATCCGAATATAATTTCTCCAGTTTCCGTGCGTATTGATATTGGTCTCGCGTAGCCCCGCTGGTTGAATCGTCACCGGTGGAGAGTAATCGCCCCCATTGATCCACAACAGTAACCTGACCACTTTGCAGATAGGGGATGCTTGATGCCACAAGATTGATGACAGCATTCACCTGCTCATCTTCAATGCTGCGTCCGGGCAAGGCCTTGATCATGACCGACGCGGAGGCCAACTCACGATCCCTGATAAACACGGATTGTTTTGGCATGGCCAGATGCACACGTGCAGACTCCACGTTGCGCATGCTGCTGATGGTCCGGCTCAACTCGGTTTCAAGGGCGTGCTGGTATCTGGCCGACTCCGTAAAGTGGCTGGTACCCAGTGCTGTCTCCTTTTGCAACAGCTCCAGCCCCACTGAGTTACTGCTCACCGTAAGGCCGCTGGCAGCAAGATTCATCTGAACTTGCGACGCCTGATTTTGTGGAACCAGCACAAGCCCGGTAGTGGGATCGAGTTTGTATTCAATGCCCGAGCTTTGCAGCAGTTCGATGATCTGTAGCGCATCGGCGCGGCTACCCTGTTCAGAGACCGGTACAAAATCCGGCTTCATCATCAGGAAAATCAACCCCACACCCAGGGTCAGTGCAGTTGCCACCACCAGTAATGCACCCAGTTGCGCACCGGCTAAACCTCGTGCCACAGCATTCATGACGGGTACGCCCTGGGCAGGTCTATTGCTGATTTCAGCATCGCTCATTAATCAACTGCGAACTCGGTTGCGGGGTGTAGTGACAAGGCATGAAAGTAATCGCGAAGCACACGACGGGCTACAAAGGCATGCTCATGATTTCCTTATAGGCGGAAACCATCTTGTTGCGTACCTGCGTCATCGCTTCAAACGATATGCGTGCCTTTTGAGCTGCGATCATCACATCAGCCAGTTCGATGTTCGGATTACCCGCCTCAAACGACTGACGTAACTCGTTCGCCTCGACGCTACGCTTGTTCACTTGTTTTAATGAGTTCTCCAGAACCTTGGAGAAATCTACGGTGTCCGCAGGCGGCACAATGTCCGCAAGCGGTGCGCGGGATGCGGGTATCCCCGCATCTTGCGCCATCGCTCGAAGCTGCTGAAGTAATGATGTTGTATCTATTGAGTTGCTCATCTCGGTTCCTGCCGTGATCAAACAGGGATGAGCAAAGCGTGTGCCCCGGGCGGGCGGGCTTAAGCGCAGAGCAAGTGAGTTAGGGTTACTTGGGCTTCTGGAATGGCTATCAAGGCCAGGCGATCACGTTAAACGCAAGCGGGTCTGTGAAACCGCTACGGACAGCGATGATCATCAACAGTTGAGCCTGAGTTGACGATGACGCAGCCGCCGCCGGGTACCGATTCAGGCTGATACCGTAGTAGATCAGGGTCACGCAGCGCTTCAACCAGAAAGGCGGTGAGATCGTCGATATCCTGATCCGACAATGACAGGGGTACGAAGCGATGATCCAACGACCGTTGAGCGTCAGGATTCTGTGGTTCTGCCCGGTTCTTGTATTCGATCACTTCCCGCACTGTCGTAAAACTGCCACCGTGACCCAGCACTGATGCGTCTGCAAGGTTGTATAACTGGGGGATCTTAAACTGGTAGTTGTCGGATGGATCACCTGTAAAACCGCCACGGCCCAGCCTGGTAGCCTGATCGACCACGCCGACGAGAGACGGATTGTTCGAATCGAGGTCATTGAAACCCAGCGCCATGAACATGTCATCACTCATGGCGCCAACATCCGAACTCAGTCCCGGGCCGCGGTGACAATCGACACAGCCAGCTGAACCGAAAAACAAGGCTGCACCACGCAGCTGTGTATCATTCATGGCCTCTGCATCGCCCCGCAGCCATTGCTGAAAAGGTGCCTTATACGCAGTTACCGTACGCTCAAATGCAGCCATTGCCTTGGCAG
>CALLPU010000281.1 GCA_938016235.1 uncultured Granulosicoccus sp.
TGCTGCGTGTTGTCGCTAACTACCCAGAACATGACTGGACCAGACAGTCGTGGCAGCAGGAGTTGACCGCCATCGGTATTCGACGCATTTTCATCTTGAACTTTCGAAACGCAACCGATCGCGATCATCTGGTACTCAGGCCGATTTTTTTCCATTGTCTGATTTTTCGTGGAGAGAGTCGTTCGATGCGTCTCCGGCATAGCGTTGATGAATCTCTTCTCTCAAGATGGCGATCTCTTTGGGCGCATCCAGGCCAAGACGTACTCGGTTACCCTCTATATCCAGCACACACAGTGTGATGTCGTCGCCGATAAAAATCCGTTCGTCGACCCGTCTGGTGAGTATCAGCATCTGAAGTATTCTCTTGTGTTGGTTTTGAGTTGTTCTCCTACCCAGTGTTGACGGCGCAAGGCAGAAAACTCTGAGCTGATTTTGACTCACCTGGGGTTAGTCCAAGTTATGTGCATATCAGCAGCACTAGCGGGTCGTGAGGTTTTTTTGGCACACACACTACGATCAGCCCTCTCATTTCTGGGAACGGCCATGAAAGAGGTTACATTTGCACTCGTCACAGCGAATAACTGCTCAAGTAACGGTTATTCGCCATCTGCCAGCAACCCCGATCTAACAGGGTTTACGCACTTGCAAGCGCTGCTGGTCGCGTCGCAGACGTTACATTACGTGGGTTCTGCGTCCTGATCTTGCTCCCTGTCTGGCACCCCTGCCAAATTACGGCAAGCAACCGAGAGAGCAACAACATGATCAACGCAATGCCTTCAACCCACGTGAATAACCTTGCAACAACCGAAGTGACTGGCGCGCTGGAAGCGATACTCAACACAGACAAATTTATGGCGTCTCCGCAGATGTCGGCATTCTTGCGTTATGTCGTGGAACAGACGCTGATTGGCAACACTCGACGCATCAAGGCGTTCACCGTAGGCATCGAAGCTCTGGGAAAACCGGCCAGTTTTGATCCACAGACAGACCCCTCAGTCAGAGTGCTGGCCAAGCGCCTGCGCTCCTCACTCGACACCTACTACACGCAAAACCCCGAAACCGACGTATTCATCGAAATGAAGCCAGGCTCTTACGTACCGAAGTTTTTGCGCAGAAGCGAAATGCCGGTTGAGATGCCCGTCAGCAATACGTCATCGCAATACCCGGTCCAGACTGCCGCTGAAGCGGCAGAAGCAGCGATGCTGGGCCAACCGGCCGTCACAGCAGCTCCCATGCAGAGCGACGATACGACAGCGGCCATGTCAACCACCCGCGAAGAGTCGCAAACACCGAAACTGGATACGTCGGTGGGTCATAACCATGCAGCGCATTTAAGCGTGCAACAGCAGAATGCTCTGTCGAATCGCGCCGAAGGTGAAACTACAGAGGCCGTCAATACTGAAGATCGAAACGATCGCAAGAGCAGTATCAGCCAGCTGTGGCAGGCCTACAAGTCTGCTTCAAAGGTAGCGTGAGAGAATTCGGAATTAGCGTTAAACCATGAATCAAGCATTGCTGAGCACCTGTATGCAGAACAATCATCAGGTGCTCAGCTACTAGCTGGCTCGTCCATGAGGCCAGGCGCTTACCTGGCTATTTTTTCCTTCCACATCATGGCCTGGAAACCACCAGTGAATAGTCTTCCAGAAGGCTCTGCGTAAATCCCGCTGCGATCATCAGATCCAGGTATTCCTGGTACATCGTGGCAATGACTTCGTTTTTTCGCGCACTGGCATTAAACAAACGCTCCTCCACATCAATCAGTTCTATGATGTTGATCGTGCCGAGATCCAGGTTTTTTCGATTCAGACGCTGCAATTCGATGTTGGCAGCGATCTCATCCAGCACCGCATTCAGCGTCAACCTGGACGCTGTAATACTGTTGTAGGACTGATCGATTGCTCTGAAGACATCGCGTTCCAGCTGCACCCGCTCAGCTTGAAGTTCGGCCAGCTGGGCTTCTGCCCGCCGAACACCGGCTCGTCTTTCACCGCCACTGTACAAGGTGTAACTCAGCAGCAGTTTTGCGGCCGCTTTATCGCGTTGCTGCGACGGGCCGCCTTCATCATCTATGACAGAGCCACTCAACTCAAATTCCAGTGTAGGCTTGAAACGACCCTTCTGTGAACTCACTCTGAGCTGCGTTGCCTCCGAACTCAACTGATTGGTGACAAAACCACTGTTGGCCTGCGAGCCGTTATCCATATACTCCTGCAGGGGCCGCAACCTGATCGCACTGAACATTTCAGGTGATATCGCCGTGAAGGACACCAGGCCTGGCACCAGATACTCCAATTCACTGAATGCGTTGTTCATCGATGCCGTTGCCGCACTGGCCGTACCGCGCGCCGATGCCAGCCGCGCCCTGGCGAAATCCACCTCCAGTTTACTGGCCGCACCAGCGCGGTACATGGCATTAAGATCGTCCACCAGCGACTGCATGGTGGCAACAAAGTCTTCCGCCTGAGACAATTCCAGCTGATAGCGCCAGTAGTCGATATAGTGGCGCGCCACTTCAAGGAAGAGATCTTCAACAACAATCATGGACTCGGCTTCAGCCGCCGCCTCCAGGCGTTTGCTGCGTTGATACTCGGAACGTGACGTTCCGCCATCGAACAACAGTTTGGAAACGGTCAGCTTCAGATTGCGGCCGTTCGTTGTTGCCTTTCCCGATTCAGCGCTGGGCGCAGGGTTGTTGTATTCAGGCCCCACTGTTCCTGCCAGATCAATACGCGGATAACGATAACTGCGATTCTGTCTTGCCAGCTGTGAGGCCTGGTCAATACGGGCGTCGGCAATATCGATTCCCGGATTATCGGCCATTGCCCGTTGCACAGCTTCAGTGAACGTCAGTACGTCAAGATCATCAGATCCGTTTGCCAGCGCCTGCACTTCTTCTGCAGGCTGTTCAGCTGCTCGCACAATGCCGGATTGCAGAATCGTGTTGCTGAAACACAGGGCAACTGCCAGCGAAACATACCGGGGTAGCATCAGTTTTCGACTGGGGTGATTTGTTGTCATCATGGAAGAATATTTATCTGTAATCGTGTCCACTCGTCCGACTCCTCAATCTCCTCGCTTTCAACAACCGTAAGATTGATGCTCTCCCGATTAACGGGAGACTCAAGCAGTGCATTTCTGACGTTGAGCATTCTGGCAACCGCCATTCGCTTGGCACGGCTTTGGGTGGCTGCATTTGCAATTTTGGGCGAGGTCAATACCACTTCAAGTTTGTCCGCACCATACTGCGCGGCCATGTTCTCAAGAAACAGACTGATCTCGGCAGCACTGTCTTCGCTGATGGTAATGGCACCCGGGTCATGGAAAATCACCAGTGAGCGCTCTTCAGTTGAACTCAACAAGGACTGTTCTGTTACCTGCGCTCCAAAAGACTGAGCTGATTGCGTATCGGATGGCGTCTCTACCTCATTGGCACCGCCACCCCGACTGGCGCTGGATTCCTGCTCCTCTATCTGTTCACGAAGTTCCTGATTTTCCTGCTCCAGCTCCTCTACCTTTTTGGCATGCCCGGAGCTGACCGTCTCTTCGATGACGGTAGCCTGGTTACCCTCAACCTTGGCTTTGTACTGGATCGTGTAAAAGTACAATACAGCAGCTGTAATCAGCACGAAAAACACGAACATGATGACAACTGCAGACAGAATATCGACAAACCCTGGCCACGAATTGGCCGCCATATCCGAACCACCATCAGGATTCATGGCTTACGTTCCCGGACAGCAGGCAAGGTCTGGATAATGCTCAGCGGCTGGTTCATGCCACATCAGCGTCCGGTTCCTGTTTGTCGTCTTTGCGCCTGCCGTATTGCTTGTCAATCAACCTGGCCAGCTTCTGAAGCTCCCGCTGCTCTCTGGCGATGAACGGTATGACATCCTTGTGCACCGTGGTAGCGATGTTGTCGCCAATGGTTTTCTTGAGTTTGTCTGATTCACGGCGAAACTGATTCTGCAGATCGTTCTGGACTTGCTGATCTCGCTGCGCAGTTCTTTTCTCGGAACTGACAACCAGGCCTTCTAGCCGCCTTATCTGCTCTGCCAGCTCGCTAACCTGTGCCTGGTCCTGGGTAGACAGTCGAGCCATCTTTTCATTGATTCTGCCCAGTGCCTTGCCAACCCGATCGGAGGTCTGCAGTACATGACGAGGTATTTCATCCTTGAGTGTCTGAGACAAACCATTCAGGCTACCAACCACTTGACCTTGCGATTGCACGAAGTGATCAACACGCTCATCCAGCGAACCCATGCGAACACTGATCATCTGTTGGCTATCAACGAGCGCTTTCACACTGTCGGAATTGAACGTGGCATCCAGCCGTTTCTGATGCTCGATCATGGACACGACGCCACTGTTAAGCGTTGACAGACTGGATACCAGTTCGACCTGTTGCCGCAGTACGGTTTCACTGTTTTCAATGGCGCGCCACGATGCATCTGTGGATACCAGAATGGCATCCACGACGTCAGCCAGCTCACGCTGAGTATTTTTTGATGATTGAATGAACCCGACGATCCAGGCCTTCAATTCGGCATCGGCAACGGGTGCACCATTGGACTGGCGCCCGGCAGCCTTGTTGGCCTGCGTCATTCCGGGAATCTGCTCATCGAGCCACCGGCTGACACTTTCAATGAAGTTGTCCTGTGCAGCCGATGAAAAATATTGAAACGTACCCACCAGCAAGGAACCGGACAGACCGAATAGAGATGAACTGAAAGCCAACCCCATGCCTTGCAGGGGCGCAGCAAGGCTGGATATGAATCCTGTCATGCCCCCACCATCACCTGCACCGATGTTGGCCATTCCTGCCATGGCTTCACCCACCGCATCAATGGTTCCCAACAACCCGAGAAACGTTCCCAGCAGACCGAGCATGACCAGCAGCCCACCCAGAAACGTCACTTTCCCGCGCCCTCGGTTGATACGCGCACCCAGTTTGGATTTAACCATGCGTGCATCATTGTCATTGACGTTCAGCGCACCCAGGTTCTTGAGGTTATCCAGCAGGTTCTGCATGTTCTTGCAGTCCAGTATGGAGGCCTGTTTCTTCAAGGCCAGCTGTAGCTGATCAATCTCCTTGTCACGAATCCTGAACTGCATGGATACGGACTCCAGCTTGCTCAGGTATAGGCCAGTCATCCAGAGCCGCAGGTTGGCAAAAATCGACATGCCTACACCAATGCACATGATCGTGATGATCAGCCCGTTGAGCGGCACGTTGGTTAAAAACGCTTCACTGATTGTGTCGAATCCAAGCGCTACGACTACCGCGACCCCCAGGACATTGAGCAACACAGACACCGGCACATATCGCATGATCGATAGTGGCAGTAGAGGATGCTCATCCTTGAGGTGCAGCCAGCTGATCATTCGGGACAAGGCACTACGACGTGTCTTGGACTCGCTTGTATCGTTGTCTGTTCGTGGACTATTCATTGTTGAGTATTCACAGTGTTCACCCTTCTCGCAGTGCGGAGCTGCGCAACCGCGTCAGCGGTTTCAGGAGCGCGCCAAGAATAGAAATTCGGCCTGTCAGGATATTGATTTCTGCAGTCATTCCAGGTCTGACTACACGATCCTCATCAAATCGATCGTTTGCTAACGCCACACGAATCTTGTAATACTCCCGTGAGTCGGCTGTAGAGAACGTATCCGGGCTGATGTAAGACAAGGTGCCGTCCAGTCCACCGAAAAGAGCGTGGTCATAAGCACCGATGTGTGTAACCGTGCGCAGCTCCGGCCATACCTTGCCGCGATCCTCTGTCGACATGTTGCCTTCCACTACCAGAGTTTCATGAGCTGGCGTAATTTCTGCCAATGGCGCTCCCGGTTGTGAGACACCACCAACCGTATTCACAAACAACTGATTCACACGGCCATCTATCGGCGATACGATCTCTGATCGTTCCACCTCATCCGATAGAGCGGCCAATCGCTCTTTCAGGCCACTCAGATTGACTTCAACCTCATTAAGCTCAGTCTTTGCACTCGAGGCATACTGACGTCGTGACTCGGAAATTTCGCTGATTGCCTCATCCATTTCTGCTGTCACAATCGGTATCTGCATCTCGGCATTCTTCCGATCAGCCTGCAATCTCACCAACTCACCCTTCACCTGCAGGTAAGCGGCTTCAGAAAGCACACCCGATCTGTAAAGCCCCTCTTTAATCTGCACCTGACGTTTCAGCACATTCATTTCCGCAGCCATGTTGCTGATACGCGACTCCAGAGCATTGATCTCCAGATGCTTCTGTTCCTGACGCGTCTGAAGTCCAACCAGGCGTTCAAGATATTCTTCCTGACGCAGAGAGAACAGTTCCCGCTCGGCGGCGACGAAGTCCGGCTGTGCTGATTCCAGATACGAAGGAAACTCGATACTGCTCACACCATTGACTTCGGCCAGTAAACGATGCTTGCGAATCATGAGCGACAGTTGTTGTAACTCACCCTCCTGCAAGGTTGTGCGAACACGCGTATTGGCTATCTGGAAAAGCGGATCACCCGCCTTGACCTCTGCACCTTCCGAGACCAGAATTTCCATGACGATGCCACCTTCCAGATGCTGCACCGTGCGTGCATTACCGGCAGGCACAACACGACCCGATGCACGAACATGTTGATCAATTTCAGACAATGCAGCCCAGAAAACAAAGACTATGATCAGCAATACGACAAAGGCAATGGTTGCATGGCGTCGAATGGAATTAACGGATTGACCGATGACCGTTTCATCAACCCCCGTAGTATAAAAACGGATCAGTGAATCGATGTTCATGCGGAAAATCTCTGCATGACGACATCTTTTTCGTCATCAGCCACGACGCGACCGTTATCCATGACAATGACGCGATCCACCAGTGAGACCAGTGACATGCGATGCGTCACCATGATCAGGGTTCTGTGCCGGCTGAATGTTTTCATGGTTTTCATGAAATGTCGTTCCAGAGCGGAATCAAGCCCATTGGCAGGTTCGTCAAGCACCAACACCCGTGTCTCACGCAGAATGGCGCGAGCAATTGAAATCGCTTGCTTCTGCCCGCCCGACAGTTGTCTACCACCCTCCCCGATGTCGGTATCCAACCCACAGCCAGACGCACTCATGACATGATCCAGACCCGACAGAGCGCAGGCTTTCGCCAGCTTCTGTTCAGTGCAGTGGGTGATACCCAGCAGGAGATTGTCGCGAATGGTGCCACTGGTAAAAAAGGGATGCTGCGGTATAAGTGCGATACTCGAACGCAGTCTGGCCGCTGACAAAGCCTGATAGTCGTAGCCATCTATGCTCAGTTGCCCCTCTTGTGTTGTCAGTGCACCTGCCAGGGCTCTGGCCAGCGTACTTTTCCCGGCACCCGAAGGGCCAATCAGGCACAGATGCTCACCGGCCTTGATAGACAGGCTGACATTCCTGAGTGCTGCTTGAGCGGTGTCTGGATAGTGATAACTAAGATTGTTCACCACGATATTGCCGCGCAGATCCGCAGCAGGTACCACCCGGCTGTCTGAATTGTCCACCGTGGTGGAAAACAGATCGTCTATGGTGCGCAGGCAATCTCGCGATTGAGTCCAGCGAGCTATAACGCCGTGAAGATTCATGATCGGCGCAATAGTCCGGCTTGCCAGAATAGTGCTGGCTACCAGCCCACCCACGGTGAGTGAGCCACCCTTGATCTGGTAAACACCGACAACCACGATCAGAACGTGGTTCAATTGCATGAGTCCCAGGGATGCATGCTGGCCAAATGAGATCCATCGCTGACTTTTTCTGGCAGCCTCTGCAGACTGCTCCGCTGTAAACCCCCAACGATCCATCGACACGCCAATGGCATTGAGTTGCTTCAAGGCCACAGAGCCCGTCAGCATCTCAACCATCATTGACGACTTTTCCTGTGTGGATGCAAACAGTGCGCGTGTAGAGCGCTTGACCGGAATCTGCACCAGTGCATTCAATGACAGAATTGCGCAGGCAATACCGATGGGGACGAGAGTCAGCATCGGCGAAATGAGATAGATGACAAACAGAAAAAGCAGAAAGAAGGGAAAATCAACCATCGCCGGCACCAGGCGAGTGGCATAGAAATCCCGGAGTCCATGCAGCTCTCTAAACAGGTTGCAACGCTCCCCCACGGAGAGTTTCATATGCTCTTCCCGGATGGTGAGTAAACGCTGCATCAGGGCATTATCAAATTGAACGCCTGTGCGGGCGGCAATACGCTCCAGGGTTGATGAGCGAGCACACTTCAGCAACACATCGAACAGCATGGCAATACCCACTCCCAGAGCCAGCACCGTTAACGTTGACATTGCAAGGTTAGGTACAACCGCGTCATACACATTCAAGGTAAACACGGGCAGGGCTATCACCAGCATGTTGATAAAAACCGTGCACAAGACTATTTCGGCAAAATTCGGGGTGTATTTGAGAATGGGTTGCCAGAACCAGTCTATGGGCCGATCCACTTGCATGTGGTCAGTCGCTGCCGCTGTTTCCGCCTGCTTTGGCAACAAGGCGATGACCCGTGATGTACACCAGTCCTTTTCGTGAACGCTACTCAGCGGCACAGGGATCTTGCCCGGATAGATAATATCCGGCACACCTGATTCGCGCGGGGCTACCACCGCGAACTGATTATCCCGCATCGGCAGAATAATCGGCGAGCGTGTGGCTCTGACCGCTGAAAACTCCGCCTTGACTATGCGCAGGTCAAGATCAAGCCGATCAGCAACGGCCGGTAAAGTGGCAATGGACCATGGCTGGTTTGCACCGGCCAGCTCCGCCTTGATGCCCGCCAGATCCGTGCGTCGATGGTGCATATCAAGCACCATCTCGACACAGGTCTGAAGGGGATCAACGATAGTGACATCGTCTGTAACAAGCTTGAGCATCTGCAGGCGATCTGCTTATAGAGTGAGACCCCCTGTAGGCGCAGACTTCATACCAATAACTCGGCGTGTTACATGTCAGCCGTTCAAAACAAGCTGCACTCCGTTGTCCCAGTCAACTGTCCGTGTGTTACCTATGACCAGATCTGCGATAACCGTAGCACCGTCCTGGGCCAGCACACTCACGTCTGACAATGCGATTGAGGCTTGATCCACATTGATGCTGAGCAGGTTACCCGCTCCAGTAATGCCTGAGATGTCTGTGTTACCTATATCAAACGAATCACCGCCGGTAAGATCCGTATTGGTAAAGTCGATCGTTTCTATGTCAGTGAAGATGGCAGCCAAATCAACACCCTCAATGTTTGCATCCGTCAGATTGTCACCGGTCAGGGAATCTACGATGGTCAGCGTATCGTTTCCTGCCTCACCGTCAACGGTGACTGCCAGCAGTGCATCGGTATCAAACGTCAACAAGTCATCGTTTGCTGTTAACGTAAAACCTTCGATACCGGTGAAGGAATCTGTCTCCAGGTTCTGTTCAACACTGCCGGAAGTTCCTCTTACGGTACCTCCGGTTACAGCAGAGCCTGAGCCGGAATAGTCCACCGTGTCAGTGCCTATACCGCCGGTGATTACATCATTGCCGGATCCTGCCAGGAACGTGTCGTCACCATCGCCACCAATGACCGTATCATCACCGTCTCCTCCAGTCAGTGTGTCGTTGTCTGCGCCGCCTAACAACACATCGTTTCCACTGCCCCCGCTCAACGTATCGTTGCCAGCCCCGCCTTCCAGACGGTCAATACCGGCCATGCCCTGCAATTGATCAACACCCGCATTTCCCACCAGCAGGTTGTCATTGCCGTCTCCGGTGAGGTTGTCGTCTCCTGAGGTGCCTGTCAGATTTTCAACGTTTCTGACAATGTCGTTGTCTGCGCCGGCGATGTTAACAGTAGCGTCTACACCATTGTTCAACGTGACACTGACAGACGTGGCGGTGCCGTGCGTGCTGTAGTCCACTGTATCCACGCCAGTACCTCCGTCAATCGTATCAGCGCCTTCGCCACCGATGATGAGGTCAGTGCCTGCGTCGCCTGTTATTGCGTCATTGCCGGCACCGCCGTCCAGCGAATCGTCACCCTCTCCGCCACTGAGCGTATCAGCACCGAGCCCGCCCGTGAGTGTGTCGTGGTCGAGTCCACCAGACATGAAGTCGGCACCCGCTCCACCATCCAGGATGTCATCGCCATCTTCACCCGACAGGTTGTCGATTCCGTCTCCTCCGGTGAGATTGTCAGCACCGGTACCACCTGTGAGTGTATCATCACCGTCTCCTCCAGTCAGTGTGTCGTTGTCT
>CALLPU010000282.1 GCA_938016235.1 uncultured Granulosicoccus sp.
CTTGCTCGAAGAGCTGATCATGCGTGAAGCAGATGCTGGCACACTGAACTGGACGTTGAGCGCACCGGCACCATCAATTCTGTTGCACGGGCATTGCCATCAGAAAGCCTTGCAGGCGTTTAGCGATGTACAACGAACCCTGGCATTGATTCCGAACATGCAGGTACAAACGATAGAATCCAGCTGTTGTGGCATGGCCGGTGCTTTTGGCTATGGGGTCGATACCGTGGAAACCTCCCTTGCCATGGCTGAGCTGGACTTGTTACCGGCTGTCCGCAAGGCCGGTGACGATACGCTGATCGTGGCAGACGGCACGTCGTGTCGACATCAGATTGCAGACGCTGCTCCTCGTGACGCCATTCACGTGGTCCAGGTGCTGGCCATGGCACTGAACAGGCACGAAGACCGATGAACAGACTCGACAAGATCAGATCCATCAACCGTCCAACGCTGCATGAAGAGCTGGTAGAGCGGCTCCAGCAGATGATTGTGGAAGGCACACTCGCAGCCGGCGCCAAGGTGCCCGAAAGAGAATTGTGCGAAAAGCTGAATGTGTCCCGCACCCCTATGCGCGAGGCCTTAAAAGTGCTGGCAGCGGATGGGCTTTTGATACTGGAACCGAACCGCGGTGCACGTGTACGCCCAATCACGCTGCACGAACTGGAAGAGGCATTTCCACTCATGGGCGCACTGGAAGCCCTGGCGGGAGAACTGGCCTGCCAGCACATCACGGCCGCGCAGCTCAAACAGTTACGACGCTCTCACGAATTGATGCTGGGCTGCTTTGAGACACAGGATCTGCAAGGCTACTTCAAGCACAATCAGAGAATCCACGAGCTCATCATGCAGGCCGCAGGCAACGAAACACTGGTGCAAACCTATCGTTCGCTGGCATCGCGCGTGCGCCGTTCACGCTACCTGGCCAACATGAGTGCGGAACGCTGGCAGCAGGCCGTCAATGAGCACGAAGACATACTCGACGCGATTGAAGCGCGAGACGGTGAACGACTTGGCGCTATCCTCAAATTGCATCTGGCCAACAAGTTTTCAACGGTCCGCGAATGGCTTGACACACATGCCTAGTGGGTACTCATCGTATCCTGAACCTCCTCTATATTCCTCTGCCCTCTGCGTAAAATCGTTAAGAGGCTCCATGAATTAACCAGGCGCATATCGTATGCTTCCACCTCGCTTTCACATCTTCCACCGATGTTAAGGTCCACGCCGACCTTCACGTTCACATCTACCCTTAACCTCAACACCAGAATTTATCGTAATGACTATGGATCTCACACTCGCCGACGCAAAACGCATCATCGACCAGACGCTGTCTGCGCAGGCAGAAAATGGTTTCAAGCCCATGGCGGTTGTTGTGCTGGGTTCAGCCGGCACTATCAAAGCCAGTGAAAGCCAGGATGGTACAAGCCTGTTACGCCCCAAGGTAGCCCACGGAAAAGCGTACGGTGCCATTGCTATCGGTCTTGGCTCCAGAGCCCTGTTCGAGCGTGCCAAGAAAGAACCCTTTTTCATCGACGCGGTTAATTCGCTGTGTGATGGTGCGCTGGTGCCGGTACCGGGCGGCGTTCTGATACGAAACAGCAACGGTGATCTGGTGGGTGCTGTCGGAGTCACCGGTGACACGTCCGATAACGATGAACTGTGCGCAGTAGCGGGCATCGAAGCGGCCGGCTTTAGCGCTGATACCGGGGGCTGAGTGGGTGGTGCGGCTAATTCGGTCTTACCGCCCTGATCTATTAGTCGTACGCGTTGCAGGTATAAGGAGTAGTATGGCCGCACTGGGCAGAACTTCCCCCTGAGCGTTACTCAATAACGCTCAGACCCCACTATCCAACTGGATTGTGCACATTCACATGCGGTGCACGCCTGCGCAAGCACGCGCACCCTGTTAACACAGACCCGCGTTAATGGACTGAGACACACCGCTACGGCCTTCGCAGTAGGCGGATTCTTTCCGCCAACTGCGCGCGCCCGAACATGATCAAGAGCGAAACCACACTGCCGCTGGTACAGCCGCCAATTCTCTCGTACGTCAAGGATATTCCCAATCTGTGCTCGCTGGCAGGGCTGGCCTGCACGTTGTTGTCCATCTATTTCAGTGTTCACGAGCAGTATCCGGCGGCCATGATCGGCATGATCTGGGCTGTCGCCTTCGATTGGGCAGATGGCCTGATTGCCAGACGCATGACCGGGCGAACAGGCAACGATCGCGCATTTGGCGGGCAGCTCGATGTGCTGATCGACATTGTCAGTTACGGCGTAGCCCCGGCAATACTGCTCATGAGCTATGGTCAGTTCGCTCCGCTTTTTCTGGTTGGGGCCTTCATCATGCTGTCCGCCAGCGCGCTGAGGTTAAGCTACTTCGTCACTTACGGTCTTTCCGGTGGTACTCAATACACAGGACTGGCACTGGACAACAACAGCCTGGTGCTTGTGTTTGTCTTTCTTTTCGAACCGTTACTCGGTGTCACTGCGTTCACGGTGTTGTTGCTGGTTGTGTGTATCGGGCTGGCTGCGCTGAACGTCTCGCCACTGAAAACACCGAAGTTTTCCGGAAACCCACGAAATGTCATCGTGCTTTCAACCTACACACTTGTGGCGACGGGTATCTACGCATGGCAGCTGGCTTGAAACATTCAAGCGCAGCAGTAAATGACAACGGTGAAAACAGCTTTGTGCTTGTTTATACACTCGGCACCTTTGATCTCCTGCACGTAGGCCATCTCGCGCTGCTCAATCAGTGCCGTCAGCTGGGCGATGTACTGGCCGTCGGTGTAGCCTCCGATAGTGTCGTTAGTGCTTATAAGCCCAATGTCCCAGTGATTCCGCTAGACCAACGGCAGGAGATGCTCAGTGCGCTGCGCTGCGTCGATATTGTCCGTCCTTACTACGATCTGGAATACGTTTCAGCGTGCGTGGAACTGGATGTTGATATTTTCGTCGTGGGCGAGGACTGGGGCAACCAACCGCATAACATTGATGTTGAACGGTACCTGCAGGCAGCCGGCAAGAAGGTGGTTAAACTGTTTTACAACACTCGGAATTCGTCCACCGGCATCAAGAATGACGTCATGGCTCAGAACGTGGCTCATACCGCTTATTCTCCACGAATACCCTACGTCGGGAGAAATGGCGGCTCTAGTGACAAGCGAATGGCATTGGCCAAACTGTCTGATGCAACCTTGCCACCAGCCGTGCATGACTGATTCTGGTATTGTTTGCGCGTAGAAATAGTGTTGTTGAAACGTGCGGACGGAAGTACAGAACTGGTGAACACGAAACTGTTGAAGGTCAGTCTTGCAGGGGTTATCGTCTCCGCCATTTGCTGCTTTACACCGTTACTGGTCTGGGTATTGACGGCTCTGGGTATGGGCGCAGCCATCGTCATGCTCGATAGCATTCTGATTCCCACACTCGCGTTTTTCGCAGGTCTTACACTCTACGCGCTGATCACGAAGCGGTAGTGGGTCGACGCAGTGCTCTGCAGGCTGACGAGCCTGAACAGCCGCAATGCTAGCCTTGGTATCGGTGTCTTCCCTGCGACTCATCATGCGTTAATTGAACAAAAAGAAGGTGTATTCTGTCGTACATCATTATCAACCGAGTACGCGACAACTCATGACTCAAGTCAACAAGGCCGAACACTTCAAATCGTTACACATCGCAGGTCAACCCGTGGTGCTGTACAACATATGGGATGCCGGTAGTGCCAAGGCGCTGGCCGACGCAGGAGCCGTGGCTCTGGCAACCGGCAGCTGGTCTGTTGCGGCCGCACAAGGTTACGGCGACGGAGAACAGATACCACTCGGCTTTGCCCTGCAGATCGCGCAGCGCATCGTCGACACGGTCGACGTACCACTTACCGTGGATTTTGAGGGCGGTTATGCCAAAGATCCGGAAAGCTTGGCTGAGAACATACGTCAACTAATTGCAACGGGCGCCATCGGCATCAACTTTGAAGATCAGGTTGTCGGTGGCCAGGGCCTGTACGGTATTGATGAGCAGGTAGCGCGAATCAGCGCCATTCGGCAGGCAGCCGACGCCGCCGGTGTTCCACTGTTTATCAACGCCCGAACCGACCTGTTCCTGAAAGCGAAAAGCGATCAGCACGAGGGGTTGTGTGCAGATGCCCTTGAACGCGAAAGCGCCTATCGACAAGCCGGCGCCGACGGATTTTTTATTCCCGGCTTGACGCAGCCGGAGCTCATCAAACAGATTTGCGCAACGGCGCAGTTGCCTGTCAACGTGATGATGAGAGGTGGACTGAAATCTGTCGCCGAGGTGGCTGATCTGGGCGTATCACGCATCAGTTACGGCCCAGGCCCCTACGCCAGCGCCGTCTCAACGCTAACTGATGCATTCAAGGCCATTGGTTAGTGCGGGAGGGCTAACCCAACAGGTGGTACGGATGCCGCCAACCAGCTAACCCAGACAACCGATCAAGCCAGGCCTGCACTTGGTCAGGTACTGCAAGCTTGGCTTCGTCAGCAAAAAACAGATAGCCACATAGCGAGAAGTCGGCAATGGTCGGTTCATCACCGCTGAGCATCCAGGGCTTGCCATCCGCCAGCTCTTCGTTCAGCACATTCACATCATGCAGATACCGCGCATGCAGCCAGTCATAAGCACCGTCCAGAGCGGCATCGGACCCGAATTTCGCGCGGCTGCGCAGCTGCGGTAAACACATACCGATCTTGTTGGCCTCCCACATCAGCCACTGGGTGCATAGATCCAGTCGCTCCGGCGTTTCTGCACCCCACCCTTTTTTCTGCTGAGCCAGGTGCAGCAGAATGGCATTCGATTGCACGTACGCTCGCCCGTCATCGATCAGTACCGGTACTTCACCGAAGCTCGCTGCTGCCTGAAATTCAGACGAACGCTGATCGCGGGGTATCCAGATATCTACCTGTTCGTAGCTGTGTTCAATAGCCGCTACTGCCAAGAACAGACGCACCTTATAGGCGTGTCCGGAATCCGGATGGCCGAATAGTTTTTTCAACAGTCAGTCTCGTGTTTGTGTTCTTACCAGAGGTTAGCGATAAGCAGAACACACATCAACACCACCACAACAAACATCATGCTGGCCACACTCCAGCCACGCGCCAGAGGTGCACCGGGTTGAGAAATCCGTTCAATAGCACCCAGGCCACTACCCAGCACGCCCAGGGCCGCTTCACGCATACCGCGATTGGCACTGACCACCATGCGGCTCAGTACGGGAAAAATCGACGGTATGAACTTGCGATACAGCACGTCTGTGTCCACGTTCGTAGCGCGAACTTCAGGTGGGTGAACGCCGGTTTTCATCAGGAACACAAAGGCAAGTAATGCAAAGATCAGCAACTGCATCTGCACCAGTACGTGATCTACCGTGTAAGGCTGGTAGTCCACCTCATAGGGCAGCAGGCTATACAGCAAACCCGGAAAGACACCAATGATGATGCACAAAGCTGCCGTGATAATCATCGCCACACGCATATGCACAGGCGCTTCCGCTGGGCGCTTGCCACTGTCGTGTGCAAAGAACGTGAAGTAAGGAATCTTGATGCCCGAGTGACTCAGCACCCCGGCCGATGCAATCAACAGTGCCAGCCACACCAGGTAATACCCGTTGGAAGCCGAGGCGTCCAGGATGAGCGACTTGGAGACGAATCCACTGAACAGCGGAAACGCGGAGATCGACGCTGCCCCTACCAGGCAACACACCATCGTCACCGGCATGGTCTTGTACAACCCCCCGAGCTCTGAAGCCTTGGACGTTCCGGTGCGATACAACACCGCCCCCACGCTCATGAACAACAGTGATTTGTAAAGAATGTGGCAAAACGCATGCGCGGCAGTGCCATTCAACGATAGCTCGGTGCCAATGCCCACTCCTACCACCATGAAGCCAAGCTGATTATTCAGGCTGTAAGCGAGCACCCGCCGCAGATCGTTTTCAATCTCAGCAAAGAAGATAGGAAACAGCGTCATGGCGGCACCGATGTAAATGAGACTCTCGGTACCCGCATATCCACGAGCCAGCGCATAAACCGCCATCTTGGTCGTGAAAGCCGACAGCACGACAGTGCCCGTAACCGTTGCGGCCGGATAGGCATCCTGCAACCAGTTGTGCAGAAACGGAAAAGCGCACTTGATACCGAACGACAAGAAGATCAACCAGGTGCCCACACTGACCAGCCCCAGGTGTTCGAATGCAATAGAACCCGTATCCTGATAATGCAACAGCAAACCGGCTAATAGCAGAACGCCAGAGAGCACCTGTACGATCAGGTAGCGCATACCCGTGGAATAAGCCGCCGGTGTACGGCGCGCCCAGATCAGAAATACAGACGCCAGCGCGGTTCCTTCCCACCACAGAAACAAACTGATCAGATCACCAGCGAATACCCCACCAATGGCCGAACCTGCATAGGCCAGCGTGGCAATCTGTTGCACAGTGTCCCGCACATGCCAGGCATACAAGCCTGCCAGAAATGCCGCAATGGAGAAAATGATGCCGAATATCAACGACAACTTGTCGATGCGCATGAAGGTCAGTTCAAAACCGACCACCGACACAACAGCGTGCTGCCCCATCGGGTAACTGAGCAATACCACCAGCGCAAGGACAGGCACACCGAGTAACAGAAGTGCTCGCCATCGGGGCGCTAGTAGTGGACACAGCAGCGCTGCGAACAGGTAGATGAACGGCGGTGCCAGTAAGGTGCTCATGTTAGCTGGTCACCTTGTGTTGCCCGGTTACCGGTTGATGATGCGGAAGCTGTCTCACGACCCAGCATTTGCGCCCGCAAGGTTGCGAGCGAATCTGCATCGAACTGTTCGTGCTGCAACCGCTGCGTACCCTGCAATGGATACTCCTCGGCATCAACACCGTGTGGCGCATAAAAATCTTCATCACGCCGAATAAAGACGCGCAACATCTTGGCACCCAGCACTATAACCGTGAATGAGACGAACCCTGCGATAGCATGGAAACCATACAACTCTTCACCGGGCACTTTGACGTGCCGGTGCCAGATGAAATCCATCGCAAACAAAAACGCGCACAGAACCAGCAAGCCAATGATCAGCTTCTGCACACCCTTGCGGGTATCGACCCAGAGAAAATGGCGTGCCAGCGGTGCCACGTTCTCATCATTTGCTGCCGGATGTTCGTCAGGTGTCATCGCCATTGGATCAGTCCGATAAGTTCTGTCAGCGGCTGTGGATACAGAAACAGCAGCACGCAGGTGGTTGCAGTCAGCACAATAGCCCACAGGCAGGCAAAGGGCGCTTCCTGCAGGGTGGCCGTCTCGCCTGGCTTCAGTGAAGGATCAGGGCGCAGAAACGCTCGCAGTGGAATCGGCAGCAGGTAAGCAATGTTCAGCAAGGTGCTGAGCATCAGCACGGCCGCCCAGATAATGGTTCCGGTATCGAGTGAGCCTCCGGCAATCAGCAACTTGCTCCAGACACCGCCGGCAGGTGGCAGCCCGATAATGCTCACAGCCCCGATGAAAAATGCACCCATCGTGATGGGCATGCGCCGCCCTATCCCGTCGAGCTTGGATATCTCGGACTTGTGCAAGGCCACCAGAATAGCGCCAGCACAGAAAAACAACGTGATCTTGCCAAATGCATGCATGACAATATGTAACACACCACCACTGACCGACATGACCGTCGCCAGCAAGGCGGCCATGATGATGTAGGCCAGTTGGCTGATAGTGGAATACGCCAGCCTCGCCTTCAGGTTGTCCTTGGTGAATGCCACCACTGAGGCGGCGATAACGGTGAACGCCGCCACCGGCAATAGCCATTGCGCGGCCCCGGTTGCACTGACCGTATCAATGCCGAACGTATAGGTCACAATCTTAAGCAAGCTGAACACGCCGGTTTTTACCACAGCTACCGCGTGGAGTAGCGCACTGACCGGCGTCGGTGCCACCATTGCCGCGGGTAACCAGCGATGAAACGGCATGATGCCCGCCTTGGCAATACCAAATACAAACAGCGCCAGCAGAATGGCCATGGCGCCTTTACCCAGCCCTGCTTCGGCCAGTACGCCACCAGGTACAAAATCCAGCGTGCCCGCTGCAGTTGCCGTCCAGATGACAGCAGGCAACAGAAAGCCGATGGAGGTTCCCATCAGAATACCCAGGTACATCCGCCCGGCTTTACGCGCATCATCGCCACCAGCGTGGGTGACCAGCGGAAAAGTGGATATCGTGATGACCTCGTAAGCGACGAACAGCGTGAGCAGGTTGTCGGCATACGCCGCTGCCATGACCGCCGCCAAGGCCAGCGCAAAGCAGGTATAGAAACGCGTCTGATTGATTTCGTGATGACCGCGCATGTAGCCAACGCTGTACACCGTGGTTACCACCCACAGAAAACTGGCCAGCAAGCCAAACACCACACCCATGGGCTCTGCGGAGAGTTTCAGGGAGAAGTCGGCTAGCAAGGCCAGCTCACCGCTTTGCGGTGTTTCGCCAGCCATGACGGCGCTGTAAATCTGGTTATTAATCAGCAACAGGGCCAGGCCTGCAATGATGATGGA
>CALLPU010000283.1 GCA_938016235.1 uncultured Granulosicoccus sp.
AAACAGGTCATATGGTTTTCAAGAGCGATTCGAATCCAACAGCCTCAAACGCTGACGAAAACGGCACGATTGTTTTGTCAGCGGCAGGTGCAGTATCGCCGGTCAACGAGCTGAATGCCGTCAACCGTGTAGCAATCTGCAAGACGGCATCCGTTGTTCATGTGCAGCGCAATGATCAGATAAAGCCTGAGAACTCGCACCGCTGGCTGATGTATCTGGTGGAAGGATCACTGACACTGTATTCGGGCAAGGAAGAGGTAGGAGTGATTAATGCTCGTACACCTGAAGCGTTACAACCCATGTTTCAGGATAAGGGCGCCTATCAAAGTGCCCGTACCAGTACTGTAGCCAAGATCGTCAAGTTTGGCCGTGAGCAGTTGGACATCCTGCTCAAGGAACAGCAAAAGAACGCCGTGTCTGTCATGGATGTGCAGGTGGGTGAGCTGGACAATCTGATATTCGACGATATCATCGCAGCGATGACATCGCATACAGCCTCTCTGGCCAGTTCATCAGAGTCGGCTGCCAAAATACTTGCGTCGTATTCCAAAGTGGCGGGTATACCCCAGTTGGCTGAAGTGATTCAGTGCGATCCGGGGCTGGCTGTTCACATTGTGAAAGCCGCGAACAAGGTAGACGTCGGTACGACGGAATCCACGTCCAGTATACGCGGGGCAATCACGCGCCTGGGCGTAGAAGAGACTCAGCGCAGTATTGCTGATCTACTACAACGCAACACACTGGTACCGGCAAACGAGGTTATAGAAAAGCGATTTCGACGATTCGTTCAGCGCACGACACTTGCTGGCGCTATCGTTCAAGTACTGTCCAAAGAGATTCCACACCTCAAGCCTGAAGTTGCTATGCTGATTGCGCTGTCCGCTGATGTGGGTGAGTTACTGATACTCAAGTATGCCAACGATCATGCGGATCACTTTACTGATGATCAGGCGCTGGCTGGCGTTATCGAAAATCTGCGTGTTATTGTCAGTGGCTGGTTGATGAGCGCCTGGGATTTTCCGGAAGAGTTTGTCGACGCCTGCCATACGTCCAGAGACTGGTATCGCACCCACAACGGTGAGATCACCTACACCGATCTGGTGACAGCCGCTTTGCTGATCATTCAGTCCGAGATGCCCGATGCCGAACAGAGCTCCATTCCCGGCGCGGATAATCTGCTGCTGGCAAGACGGCTTCAGCAGTCAGGTATCGACCTGACTTCCCCGGGTGAAATCGTCAAGGCAGCCACCAGCCGAATCGTGACCGTACAAGCCCTGCTCAAGGCGAGCTGACGTTCAAGCTACCCTTCGGGTGATGAACAACAACAGGTTGCGCAGCCGATTAATCTGGCTGCGTGGCTCTTGTCGGTTTCAGGGGCAGTGTTTACTGATCTGCGCTCCAGTGGCACACCGGTGGCACATGCAGCGCCAGCGTATCGCCCACACGTAGTGATCCTGGTCGTTCAACCCACAATGTCACACCGCGTCTTCCCAATGCCGCTTTGGCAAAATGCTTGCCGAAGCCGGGGCGATGCCGCTCGATAATGTCACCGGGGAAGCGGCAGGGCGCGTTTTCCATATCCACCACCAACGCCGTACCGTTGTCTGCTATCAATCGGGCAGAGGGCGGGATTTTGCTGAAATCAGGCAAGCCTTCCACTACCAGGTTAGCGCCGACCCAGCCCGGTTGTATGTCATCCAATCCCATATCGCGACAAATATCAGTCAACTGCTCTGTCGAAAGCGCTGATACCTGGCGAGTGTTTCTGATCTCAGTACCTTTGGGGTACTGACTTTTCACTCGCACACACGAAGAGCGCGTCAGCCCGCTGTGCGAATCTCCCATGAACCCTGCGTAGTCCACGTCCACCGACTCAAGCGCCGTTGTGCAGAGATCCTTACCCGTAGTATTGATACCCAGAAATCTGATCGTTGCGACCAGGTTTGTTGGGGATAGCATGGGCATCTTGATTCGTGTCCGTGTTTACCGGCATGCATGCACTACCTACACACCAGATTTGGAAAAGTGTAACGACGATATCAGGGACGTGTATTAACGTCCATGCGCCGAAGTGCTTTGGGAATGGAGAAAGTGATGGTCTCTTCTATTCCGTCGGACTCGATAGCCGTCTCCCCGCCTTCGGCCTTGAGGCGTTCTATCACTTCACTGACCAGAACTTCAGGCGCGGATGCACCGGCCGTTACGCCCACCTTTTGCTTGCCGGCCAGCCAGGCGCTGTCGATATCAATGGCGCGAGTGATGAGTCGAGAATCAACACCGGCGCGCTCTCCCAGCTCTGCCAGACGGTTGGAGTTGGAGCTGTTGCTCGCGCCCACCACTAACAGCAGATCCACTTCCTCGCATAATTTTTTGACTGCATCCTGTCGGTTTTGTGTGGCGTAGCAAATGTCGTCACGGTTTGGGGCAGCAATCCCTGGGAAACGCGCTCTTAGCGCGTCAATGATCTCCTGTGTGTCGTCTACCGACAGTGTGGTCTGGGAGACGAAAGCCAGTTCTTCGGGGTTCTCGATCTCAAGTGTTGCTACATCGGCGGGTGATTCAACCAGGATGATACGGCCACCCTTGCTGGTATCGTAACGGCCCATGGTGCCTTCCACTTCCGGATGTCCTGCGTGTCCGATCAGAATAACTTCCTTGCCCTGGCGGGCATACTTGACCACTTCGAGGTGCACTTTCGTTACCAGCGGGCAGGTGGCATCAAACACTTGCAGGCCGCGTTCGTTAGCGGCAGATTCCACAGCGTGGGAGACGCCGTGGGCACTGAAAATCACGGTGGCATCGTCGGGCACTTCATCCAGCTCTTCAACAAAAACTGCGCCCTTGTCGCGTAAGGCATCCACAACGAACTTGTTATGGACAACCTCATGGCGGACATAGATGGGAGCGCCGTGAATATCGATGGCCCGTTCGACAATTTCGATGGCTCTGTCGACGCCTGCGCAAAAACCGCGAGGATTGGCTAGCAGGATTTGCATAACGTTGTTCCTATTTGAGTGCGGAGTCGGGTTCGTCGGCTGCGGGTTCATTTTTTTCGAACAGCGTCAGAATCAGCAGCAATACCGTGCCGCAGGATATCGCTGCGTCCGCGATATTGAACGAAGGAAAGTAACTCGTATTCCAGTAGACCTGAATGAAATCCACAACGTAGCCATACCAGACACGGTCAATCAGATTGCCAATGGCACCACCGAGTATCAGCGAAATGGACAGGCTTAACCAGCGCTCTTCTTTACTCATGCGATACAGCCAGACGCTCAGGACAATGCTGACGATCAGGCTGATAGCCGTAAAAAACCAGCGCTGCCAGCCACCGGCGTTGTCCAGGAAGCTGAACGCTGCGCCGTAGTTGTAAGCCTTGGTAATGTTGAAGAAACCGGTGACCGGTATCTGTTCGTACATCGCCAGTGTCTTGTCAGCCCAGATCTTGGTGATCTGATCCAGTATGACGATAACGGCGACGATGCCATAGCGCAGGATATGGGGCATGGTCAGGCAATCGCTCGTTGTTCGCCGGCGCCATGCACATTGCTGATACACCGATCGCACACTTCAGGGTGTGAGGTATCGGTGCCGACATCGTCACGCAGATGCCAGCAACGTACGCACTTGTTACCGCTGGCTTTCGTGCTGTGAACCGCTATTTCAAAACCGTTGATAGACAGCGTTTCCGCGTTATCGGGTTTGTTGGCTATTGACTGTACACTGGCAGTCGAGGTGATGAGAACGAAACGCAGTTCCTCGCCGAGCTTTTCCAGAACCTGCTGAATCTCTGTCGATGCATACACGGTGACAGACGCTTCCAGCGCGCCACCGATATCGCCCGCGCTTCTCAGCGTTTCGAGAGACTTGGATACCGCATCTCGCACCTGTGTGATTGTGTGCCAGTCGGAAGCGCTGATGGCTGCGTCGTCGCCCAGCGCAAACAATGTGTCCAGATAGGTTTGGGTAAAGACGCTCTGTGCACGATGAGACTGATCATGCTCGGAGTGCTGTCTCAGGTGCTGCCATATTTCATCAGCGGTGAAGCTCAGCACAGGCGAGATCCAGCGCACCAGTGTGTCCGTGATCATGTACATCGCGGTTTGTGCCGAGCGTCTGCCGAGGCTGTCCTCAGCCATGGTGTACTGGCGATCCTTGATGATATCCAGATAGAAGCTGGACATGTCCACCGAACAGAAATGGTGGATGGTCTGGTAGACCGTATGGAATTGGTACGCATCGTAGGCTGTTTGAATGGTTGCCTGTGTGCGCAGCGTGCAATCAATGGCCCAGCGATCCAGCTCCAGCATATCGCCGGGTGCAACGCTATGACGCTCGGGATCAAAGTCGTTAATGGCACTGAGCAGGTAGCGCGCCGTATTACGGATGCGGCGGTAAGCGTCTGCCATCCGATCCAGGATTTCGTTAGAGACAGTCATCTCGCCCCGGTAGTCTGTGGAGCAGACCCACAGGCGCACAATATCGGCGCCCAGCGTTTTCAGCAGTTTCTGCGGTGCAATGATGTTGCCCAGTGACTTGGACATCTTTCGCCCTTTCTGGTCAACCGTAAAACCGTGAGTTAGCACTTGGCGATAAGGCGCCTGTCTGTGAATGGCAACACTGGTCAGTATCGATGAATGAAACCAACCCCGGTGTTGATCCGAGCCTTCCAGGTAGATGTCTGCAGGGTAGGTGAGTTTGTCATCTTGCTGCAGTACATGCATCCAGGAGGTGCCAGAATCAAACCAGACATCAAGCACATCCTTGACCTTGTCATAATGAGCAGCATCATCGCCGAGCACAGTGACCGGATCAAGGTCAAACCAGGCTTGAATACCCTGCTGCTGGATTCGCTCTGCGACCTGTTCAATCAGGTCGGTGGTTTGCGGATGCAGCTCGCCGGTTTCCTTGTGCAGGAACAGCGTGATAGGTACTCCCCAGTAGCGTTGCCGCGAAATGCACCAGTCGGGTCGCCCGGCAATCATGCCGTGAATGCGTGACTGCCCCCATTCGGGAATCCACTGCACCTTGTCGATCTCAGCGAGAGTGTCCTTGCGCAGACCTTCAGTATCCATTCCGATGAACCATTGCGGCGTTGCCCTGAAAATGATGGGCGTCTTGGTGCGCCAGCAATACGGATAGCTGTGATGGTATTTTTCATGTTTGACCAACCGGCCTCGATCGGTGAGTTCGTCCAGCATGTGCTGATCAATCTTCATGACATGCTCTCCGCCGAACAGTTCGACGTGATCACGAAACACCCCGTGATCGTTCACGCAGTCGAGTAAGCCCAGACCATGTTTCTGTGCGGCATAGAAGTCATCCACGCCATGATCCGGTGCTGTATGAACGGCACCGGTGCCTGCTTCGGTGGTCACGTAGTCACCGAGTATCAGGAGTGAATCTCGATCATAGAGTGGATGCTTGAGTTTTTGTCCTTCCAGTGACTGACCACTGGTGGAGGCGACGACACTGTAATTGTCAAAGCCGTATCGGGCCATGACGTCATCCACCATGGCTTCAGCCACGATGAGCCGTTCATCGTTGACCGCCACCAACGCATACTGCAACTCGGGATGGAGTGTTACGGCCAGATTGCCCGGAATAGTCCAGGGCGTTGTGGTCCAGATGACCACGCTGACCTCACTGCCATCGTCCTCGCCACCGAATGCAGCTAGCAGGGCAGCCTTATCGCGTGGTGAAAAGCGCACATCGATGGCAGTAGAAGTCTTGTCTTCGTATTCGATTTCGGCTTCGGCCATCGCCGAGTGCGCACCCCAGCTCCAGTAAACCGGCTTGGTTCCCTTATAGACATGGCCGGCCTTGATGATCTGGCCCAGTGCACGAACGATATTGGCCTCGTTGGCAAAGTTCATGGTCAGGTACGGTGCCTGCCAGTCGCCGATGATGCCCAGTCGCTGAAACTCTGCGCTCTGATTGGCGATTTGCTCGGTAGCGTATTCGCGACACTGCGCCCTGAACTCAGCTTCCGAAACATTGCCCCCTGGCTTGCCAATCAGGCCTTCTACCTTGTTCTCGATGGGCAGACCGTGACAATCCCAGCCCGGCACGTACGGAGAATCGAACCCCGCCAACTGCTTGGATTTCACGATCATGTCCTTGATGACCTTGTTGACGACATGGCCAATGTGGATGTCACCGTTGGCGTACGGAGGGCCGTCGTGCAACACGAACGTTGGCCGTCCAGACACGTGTTCCCGAATGTGCTGGTACAAACCCTCTTCTTTCCAGCGGGCCAGCATTTCAGGCTCGCGCTTGGCCAGATTTCCTCGCATCGGGAAATCGGTTTTGGGCAAGTTCAGCGTTTGTTTGTAATCAGTCACGTGGTTTACTTCTTCTTGAGGGTCGAAACGGGTCAGCTCGTCGTGGCTGGCCCAAGGCTTCTATCAGGGTATCGGCCGGATCATGATGCTATCCGGAACACTACAACAGTGTAAGTCATCTGTGGTTCATCAGTTCTCTGGCGGAATCAGCATCCCTGGCAATCTGGCTTTTGAGTTCATCGAGTGAATCAAATCGCT
>CALLPU010000284.1 GCA_938016235.1 uncultured Granulosicoccus sp.
TGGAGTAAAGCGAGCGCCGGCGACCAGGAGGCTGTAGAAAACGCCTTGACGTTGGCAGACTGCCTGTCAATCCGGCATCAGTCGGTTACGACACTGTCGGGGGGTGAACGCTCAAGAGCACTGCTGGCAAGAGTACTGGCCGGTGAGCCAGAACTGGTATTTGCTGATGAACCGGTATCCGCATTGGATTTGAGCCATCAATTGCAAACCATGCAACTGTTGCGTGACTTTGCGCGCAATCAGCAAGCGGCCATCGTCGTTCTTCATGATCTTTCGCTGGCAGCACGCTACTGCGACCGCTTGTACCTGATGCACGAAGGTAGCATCTGGGCTTCTGGCAGTGTTGCCTCGGTGCTGAGTCCTGAAAACCTGGCTTCTGTTTACGGAGTCAGCGTGATTAGCGGCTGCACGGAGGTACCCTGGATTATTCCACTGGAACGGCTTGACGACTCTGCGTCAGCCACGTAGCAACTAGCGAGACCTGGCAGGCGGTATTGCGATTGAAAATCCTTTCGGGTATTAGTTGGTCTGATTTAATGACGCAAAGGAACGGCAGGAATCGCTAGGCCAGCTTTTTACTATCTTCCTGCAGCAATTGGAGAAACTCTGCCGACATAACCGGCTTGCTACACAGGTAGCCCTGAAATTCATCACATTTCAACGCCCTTATATGCAGCAGTTGAGCGCGCGTTTCAACCCCTTCGGCAACGACTGACAACCCCAGATCGTGGGCCAGGGATATGACCGCTTTGACAATCGGCATGGGTTTGATCTCAGATCGGATTTCTCTAATGAATGACTGATCAATTTTCAGTTGGTCTAGCGGAAAACGCTGCAGATAGCTTAACGAAGAGTAACCCGTGCCAAAATCATCAATAGAGAGGCGTATACCCAGATCCTTCAATCGCTGCAACTTTACAATGTTGGTCTCAGCGTTCTCCATGATCATGTTTTCCGTCAATTCTATGATCAGGGACTCGGGCGGCAGACCACTGTCTTCCAGCGCACACTGTACCGTATCAATGAAATCGGGTTCGTGCAGTTGCCTGATCGATACATTCACTGCAATCTTGAATGCAGAGAATCCTCCGTCCTGCCAGGCTTTGGCCTGCCGACAGGACTCTCGCAACACCCATTCTCCAATGGATACGATCATTCCCGAATTCTCTGCCAGTTCTATGAAATTAACGGGTGATACCAAGCCAAGCTCTGGATGCATCCAGCGGACCAGTGCCTCTGCTCCACCGATGGCGTTGGTAGCAACATCTACCTTGGGTTGATACACCACAAAGATCTCCCCGTTGTCTACCGCGGTACGCAAGCCGTTTTCTATACTTAATAGCTCTCGGGCCTTGGCATCCATGTGTTCAGAATAGATCGCAAACGAGGAATCGTTCCTTCGTCTTGCATGCCGCATGGCAGTTTCTGCATTGTTAATCAGTGACTCAACCGTATCCTGACTACTACCTAAGATGGAAACACCGATGCTGACAGACAGGTATATCGATTGTCCTGCTACTTGAAACGGTATGTCCAATGCTTGTGTCAGTGCATCGGTTTTCGACTTCAGCGAGTCTTCAATCCCCGAGCCTCTGACAAGAGGCATCAGGACAGCAAATCGGTCCCCATCCAGACGGGCCACCGTAGCCAGTTGATTCGAAGACCGAACTTTGGAAAACCAGGGCTGCTTTTTACCATCCCTGAAGCACTCCAGAACCCGCTGACTAAAAGACATCAGCACTTCGTCACCCGAAGCAGGCCCAAGTGAGTTATTGATCGCCTTGAAACGGTTGATATCAACCAGTAACAGTGAAAAGACTGAATCCTTCTGGTCAGGCTCCTGAATCTGCGCGGAACACTGAAGCTGGTTACGCAACACTTGTGTAAACCAAACCCTATTAGGTAGCTCTGTGAGAGGATCAACTTCGCTCATGCGCTTCTGCCACGCAATTGCCGTTAACGTGTTGCGCATTCTAAGTGCCAGTTCGCTGGCATCGATGGGTTTTGCCAGAAAATCCGTTGCCCCGAGCGTCAAGGCCTCCAGTTTTGTGGCACCATCATTCGCAGACGTCAGAACGATTACAGGCAGATAACGCAGTGTGTCATCATCGCGAATGAGCTTCAGGATATCGTAACCTGTCACGTGCGGCATGACGAGGTCGAGCAGCAGAACATCCGGCAGTTCCTTACGCAACTGATCCATGGCCAATGTGGAATCACTTACAGCAACAAAATTCTGATACCCCTCAGATTCCAGGTGTATCTGGAGCACTTCCATATTCAGCTGCTCATCATCCACCATCATGATCTTGGCATCGCCAATCAGCAGTACCGCGGGGTCATGTGGATCGATATCGTGAACCACAACACGCGACAGGTTCGTGACGTTTGATCGCTTAGCTTGCTGTTGACCTTTCATCATGCCGTGCGCCTCAACGACTCACTGTTTTCCCATCCTTTCAGGACCCGATCAGAATACTGTCTGACGGTTTCTATCCCTTGCTTTACCTCTGCGCAGGCAGATGACTTGGCACTCATTTCCAGTTCAGCCGCAATCTCTGTAAATCCACTGAATCCCACGTTGCCACCAGATCCTTTAAGCCAATGAGCCACATCTGCAACCGTCTCCCAGTCCTCACTATCAAACGCATTGTCCAGCACTTGTATCTGCTCATACAATCTGCCGATGAACCGTTCAACAATGGGCGTAAATTTTGGATTCTGATCAATTAATGAGCTAGTAATAGGCGTATCGACATCCACAAGGGGGTTACTGAGTGATTCCGCTCCAAACGTGATTGGATCCTCACTCAGTGACGAATCCTGACGCTCGGCCTGATTGCCAGATTCCATGCTGAACCTGCTCACTAATGCTTCTATTTCTGACAATGAACTGGCGACCCCATGAGTATCCGCAGCGCTGGCTGCATCTTCGAGAGATCTGGCAGGTTCGAACAAGACGGAAAAACCAACCGTTCCTCCCGAACCCTTCAACCAGTGAGCCTTGTCCTGTAGAGAGGTCCAGTCTTCCTGTTGATGCAAGCGCTTCATGTCATCCAGCTCACTGTCAAGCTTGATCAGGAACTTCTCGACAATGCTTCTGAACTTCTTGTTATCACTCATCAGTGTACTCACGATGGGAGACATCTCTTGCTCAGCGCCGATATCCGTATCCACACCTGGCATATCAACATCAACATCCGTAGAGGCCTGATGTGTCAGATCTACCCTATTGCCCCCTAACAGCTTGGCCAGTAGTTGAGTCAATTTGGGTAGATCGATCGGTTTTGTCTGGTAGTGAGAGAAACCAGACGCCAGTATTCTCTGTTCATACCCTTTCATGGCATTCGCTGTCAAAGCAACAATAGGAATGGACAACGCCTTCTCACGCATTGCAGCCACTGCCTCATAGCCATCCATTACTGGCATCTGAACATCCATGAGAATCACTTCGTACTTATGTTCTAGGGCCAAATCCAGTGCCTCTTTACCATTCTCCGCCAGCGTCACAGAGAGCCCCAGATCAGTCAGCAATACGTGCAGCAATTCTCTATTTTCCGGCGCATCATCTACCACCAGAACTTCGGCATTGTTGAACGTCCAGCCCACGTTGCTGTGGTCTTCGGAGGAATCGAACGACTCAATGACTTCGTCCACCGACAACACACGAACGTCACTGACATCCCCTGTGGGTACACGCACGCTGAATGTACTTCCCTCCCCTGGCGTACTATCCACTTCAATCGATCCACCCAGAGCTTCTGCCAACTTGCGACTGATAGATAAACCCAGGCCCGTTCCACCAAATCGGCGCGTAATTGAAGAATCTGCCTGGGTAAACGCATCAAAAATAGAGGCTTGCTGCTTATCATTCATGCCGATACCAGTGTCAGTCACTGCGATAAGCACGTGTTGCGTGTCAGCATCATGACGGAGCACCAGTTTCACACCACCGGATTCGGTAAACTTTATCGCATTACCCACCAGGTTGGTCATGATTTGTCTAAGCCTGGATGGATCAGACAAGACATGTTCTGGCATTGATGTCTCGACAACCAGTTCCAGACCAATATCTTTCTCTTGGGCTTTTACGTGGAGTACTTTAATGACCTCATTGGCAAGCGGCCCCAGCGTAGTGGGTATGGACTCCACGTCCATCGCACCGCTTTCAACCTTTGATAGATCAAGGACATCATTGATCAATTCGAGCAGATGTTGCCCGCTACGCGATATCGTGCTGAGGTGCCTGTTACGTTCGTGACTGCTCAGGCTCAAGCCCCGCTTCAAAACCTCTGTAAAACCCAGAATCGCTGTCATTGGCGTTCTGATTTCATGACTCATGTTAGACAGGAAAGCACTTTTCGCCTGATTGGCCTGCTCAGCCGCTTCCATGGATTGTCTTAGTAACATCTCCTTTTCTTCCAGCAAGGTGATGTCGTCCATACTGATCAGCACACCACCAACGCGGCCCTTGGCTCCGGTTACCGGAGAGCAGTTCACTTTGAACTTGCGCGCAGATCCTTCAGTATCGGTAAACCCGATCATGGCATCCCGTTCTGACTCACCGCTATCCAATACACGCTGCCAGGGTAATCCCGATTCAGTTTCGTAATTGTCTACCCAAGCCAGGGTATCAGCCTGCACACCCATCAGCTCTTCCGCCGGCTTCCCATTGAGCGTAGCGAAGGCTGCATTAGCCAGGACAATGTTCCCACGTCTGTCCACAACAATCAGTGCTTCAGCAATGGTATCCAGTGCATTGCGCACACGACCAGGCACTGCACTGGAAGGATTAAGCTCCTTGAGCATCTTGCCCAGATAGAAGTAAAAAGCCGGAAAACTGAGCAACGAAACAAACACCATCAATCCGAAAGGCGACGCTCGCCACCAGTCAACAAAGTTACTGGCAGGTTCATCCATGAAGTGGAACCTGAGCTCGCCCCAGAGTTTCTTTGATCGATACACTGGTACATTGATCGCAGTGTCTGAGTCTGACTCAACCGGAGCACCAAATACGACGGTAGAATTGTTTCTATTGCGCACGAGCTCGATAGAGCCCAGCGAGGAGTTTCGCTGAACGATGAATTCCAGATTACTGCGTATATCGGTCAGATTGCCTCTTTCGAGCAGCAACGATGTTGAGGACGCCAACGCTTCAGAAACCGCAATACGACCTTCAGCAACAGCCGTTTTCCGGTCTGGTACAAAATCCAGAAAAACCGCTAGAAGAATGACAGATGTCACCAGCGATGACAGACCCAGTGAGATATGGAAACGAGCCGACAGTGTGGGACGCTTGCGGAACAATCCGACGATCATGGACCAAATCATGTTGTATCCCCTGGCTCTGAGCCACCGCGTATTTTGCCGTCTGCGGGCACAGAAGATTCTGTGTGCGACTGTTCTGTAGAAGCCGGCGCTTCGTCTTGATCACCGGCTTCAACGATAGATGCGAGTGATTCATCGTCGTCATCGTCACCATCGCCCAATGACGCAAGTACTGGAAGAGGATCCACAAATCTCCACGCTGGCAAGGATGACAACACACTACCCATTAACGTACCCCCGCGGATCAACCAGATCAGATAACCCACCGACAGACCAGTAGTTAATCCTGCTGAACCACCGATGAGTGTTTGTGACAGATTCACTCTCTCCAGCTGAGCTTTCTCTTCCTTGTCCATCGCCTCATGCAGAAAAGAAGATGCTGTAACAAATTCCGAAGAAGGTTGATTCAGCAGGTCTGCCAGGTTAAAGGTATCGACATCAGCAGAGAAATTGCGATTCAGTGAATCGGCCTGAGAACCCGACGATATGTCATCCAGTACAGCAAGCTCCAGCGAACCGAATGTTGGCAATGGTGTGATGAGTGAGTGCAGGTCGACAAACTCCGTCAGCTCCTCAGTTTCCAGTACCTCTTCATTTCTTGCCTCTTCAGTCACTGCTTGTGCCAATGGGGTATTCGGCGTGGTGACAATGGCAGGGGTTTCTATTTCTTCGGTACTGGTAACCGGCTCGAAAACAGGTACTTCGACCTGCTGGGCTACCACAGGTTCTGCGGCCGCCAGTTGTGGATCGAACTGCAATAGCATGGGTACTGAAGTCACGCCGCCACGCCCGTCGTCAGCATTAATCAGTACAGCTAGCTCCGATAGGGTCTGTTCAGGGTTAAGTACAACAAACCTGCGCTCTTGACTATCAAAACCTAACCACCCGGGAAGTGGATCACCGTTAGCGAGTGTTGCACTGTAGCGAAGATTGTCACCATCAGAGTCAACAAATGCTGTAGCAGGTAATTGAAAATTATCTCCGCTTGCAGGCTCAGGCTGAATCGTGACTACGGGCGCATCATTGGCGTCCTGCACCTTGATTAGCACATTTTCAATCACCCTGGCGCCGGAAGAATCCTCCACAATCAGCTCCATGGCGACTTCATTCTCTTGCTCGTAATCGAGAAATTCCTGTTCGTTCAGAGCCAGCACGCCGTCAACAACGTTAAAACGGGAATCGTTTACGCTCACGGCATGATTGTCAGCTTGATCCGGATCAACAATGACGATATTACCCACCACCGCACCTGGATCATTTTCTACAACAGTATTTCCGATCAGCGCAACGGTCGGACTATCGTTAACGGGTAGTATGTCTATCAGCAATGTTGCTGCCACAGATTCATTGTCGCCGTCAGACACAACAAAGCTGATACTCTCAGCAGAAGACTCACCACCATCGTGACGGTATGCCACATCGCCTGCTTCCAGTTGTGCGTGCGTAAACGTCTCACCCATCAGAAGTGTGGAACCACCAAGCTCCATCGTACCGTTGGCTAGCGGTACTGTGTAACGATATAGAAAACGGTTGTCTGCGCTATCGACATCGGATGCACCCAGATCCCCCACCCGCAATACATACACAGCCCCTTCGTCCAACGCTATTGCAGGCGTTGTCACTGGATTGAGTAGCGGCGCATCGTTCACACGTGTGATGCTGAATTCCAATACCGCTTCTGCAGAATCCAGG